>JADHUC010000075.1 GCA_016784735.1 Pirellulaceae bacterium
CGGTATTCGGGATGCCAATACGCTGCAGTTCCGGCGTATCTGAACCAATCGCCAGGTCCGATAGGACCATCACAATCGTCGCTAGTCCAAGAACCACTCGCACACTCCAATTCATGATATGCCCTTTCTTGCTTCTGCCGCGCAGGGTGAAGATGTCGCCCAGTAAAGCATAGCTCAGGCAGGCGGAGGGCGCTCGGATGGCGGGAATCAATGAGAATGGGACAGTTGAGACCAACTGTTGCGGACTACACTACACTTCGCGAAGGTGAACCAGGGCGTCGTCCACGTCCTCGCGGTATTCAAACAGCTTGCCCAGGCTTGTCACGGACAAGATCTCCAGCACGGCCGGCCGCAGACCTACAAGGATCAAACGTTGGGTGCGTTTTTTGCACTCGTTCAGTAGGTCCACCAGCACACCCAACGAATCGTCGGCAACCTGCTCGACGCGCGACAAGTCTAGAATCACTGGCAGGTTTTGCGTTTCTGCCGAGGCTGCCGATACCATGTCTTCCATTTCGTCGGCATGCTCGTCGTCCAACTCGGTACAAGTCGGCGTGACCAGGATGGCATCATCGCGGACTTCTATGGAAGTGCTTTCCTGTGAGGACATTGAGGTTTGACTCTTTCAACAGAGGTTTCCAGGAACTTACTGCTTCTTCTTCCTATATCGGCTCATTCGCATTTTCATCGACAGGGCTTCGGATTTCGATGCCCAGCGGAGCGCTTCGGTAACCGAGATAAGCCCGGCTAAGTGCATTTTCAGGATATGCTGATCGAACGTTTGCATACCCGAATCGCCGCCTTCCATGTATTTGTGGAGCGATTCGAGATCGTTTTCCATGATGTAGTGTTCCGCCACCGTGCTGCCTCGCAGGATCTCCACGGCCGGCCTTCGACCGCCGTCCCGCGCGGTGAGAAGTCGCTGCGAAATGATGGCCTCCAACGAGCCGGCCAGTTGGGACAACAGCAGCTTGTGTTCGGGCGGCGGGAACATGGCGATGATTCGTTCGATGGTCTGCGGAGCGTTCGCGCTGTGGACGGTGGTGAACACCTGGTGCCCCGTGTCCGCCGCGTGCAACCCAATTCGCAGAGTCTCGACGTCCCGCAGTTCACCAACCAGGATGACGTCGGGATCCTGACGGAGCGATTGACGCAGGGCTCGGCCGAAGGACGTCGTATCGATACCCACCTCGAACTGCGAGATCAAGGACTTCTTGTTCGCGTGAACGTATTCCACGGGATCTTCGATCGTGATGATCTTGCTGGAATGCGTGCTGTTCACAAGATCGATCATCGCGGCCAACGTCGTACTCTTGCCGCTGCCGGTGGTTCCGGTCACCAGAATGAGCCCTCGGCGAGCCAAGGCAATGTCGTGTACGACTTTGGGCAGGTTCAAGTCCTCGATAGACGGTATATCGAGTCGAATGACCCGTATGACGATCCCGAACTTGCCAAGCTGTCGGTAGACGCTGCAGCGAAACCTGGCCAGTCCGGGCAAGGCATAGGAAAAATCCAACCCTTGCGTGCTCGCCGTATCCAGGTCGTAACCGGATGACTGGGGCAGGATGGATGCGATCTAACCTTTCGTCTGCTCGTCCGTTGCCGGTTCGAGGTCCATGCGGCGCATCTCGCCGGAAATCCGCAACAACGGCGGGGCCGCCGTCTGAACGTGCAAATCCGAAGCACCTTGTTCGACGGCGAACTGGAGGATTTCATTGAAGTCCATGTTGCCCCCCGCGTAGTCTGTTGATGTGACCCCGATTATTGTAAGCACCACGGTCGTTCTTTGGAACGAGTTTCTGAGAATCGTGGAGAATCCACGGTACTTCTCGGAGCCGAGTAGGGTGGGCCAAGTCTTCGCGGCCCACCGGGATCCGAGTACCGAGTACCGAGTACCGAGCGGTGGGCCGCGAAGACTTGGCCCACTCTACAAAGATGCTAAGTCGGACTTACGACCGGGAGTCCTCCGGCGATCTGTGTCGGGGAGCCGCCATCGGTCGTCGGGAGGACTTTGCCCCGGATGGAAATCGTCGCGTCGCGCACGGGCGTTTGGGTGCCTGCCATTTGCACGGCGGCTTCGGCGATTCGCAGCAGCCCTGTACAGCACGGTACCTCCATGTGCAGCACGGTGATGCTGCGAATGCCGGATGCCAGAATGATCTGTGCCAACTTCTGCACATAGGCTTGGCCGTCATCCAGTTTGGGGCAGCCGATCACAACCGGACGGCCGTCCAGGAACCGGCTGTGAAAATCGGCACAGGCAAAGGGAACGCAATCGGCCACCAACAGCACGTCGGCTTGTTGGAGATACGGCGCGTGGGGCGGCACGAGATGAAGCTGCACGGGCCAGTTGGCAAGCCCCGACGGCGCCGGGTCGTCCGCCGTGCCATTTCCGCTGGATTCTGTCCTCGGTTGCCATGCCGAGGTGTCGCGTAGCTGCATGGCAGCCGCGCCAGGGCAACCGCCGGCCGGCGCAGTTGGAAGCTCAGGCTTCGTTGCCGCGAGATGCTGAGCGACCGCTTCCTCGTCGAACTCCACGGCCTCCCGTTCGACGATCGTCAGCGCCCCCTGGGGGCAATGCCCAAGACAGGCCCCCAGCCCATCGCAATAGACATCCGCTACTAGCTTCGCCTTGCCGTCGATGATCTGGATGGCGCCTTCCTCGCAGGATGGGACGCATTGAGCACAGCCGTCGCATTTTTCTTCGTCGATCTGGATGACTTGTCGCTTGACCATCTTTCCTTCTCCGGGTATCGGTTTGGGCAGGCTAAGTGGACTCCACTTTCGCCGTGTCGGTTCAACATTCGTCTGTCCAAAGGTAAGTATCGCTTTCAACGCGGGTAAAGTCCTTGATGCAGGTCAATTCCTTGCGGCCCAGAGCCGATTTCTCAGCATTACTGGCACCCGGCGGCTTTCTAGGGGAGTCCCCCAATACCCCAGTGTGCAGGTCGACCGCTGTTTCATGCCGAACGCGGGGAAGAATGCCCAGAACTCAGCCTCTGGGCGCGGAACCTGAGCGAGTTCGCGTCACAGTGGAACGGGCAACGCGATCGCTCATTCCAGTGCGTACTGGCGAGCGGCGAGCGATCAATCGCAGAGAACGACAATGACTAGGATCCCGTTCACATCAAGCCTGATTTCAAACGCGTCCTCATCGAGTGCAAACTGGCTGTTTCGCGACCGCACAGGTTGCCAGTCGCACCCAAATCGGGTACTGGTGTACCCGAAATGAGTTCACTGGACATATGCGGTTTAGGTTCGCCTTCAGGCGTTATGCCGGATACAGGAAACACATCGGGGCCTCTTCTTCAGATGCGGGGGATCGACAAGTCGTTCCCTGGCGTGCATGCATTGAAGGACGTCTCGCTTGAGCTGCGTCCGGCCGAGGTACTTGCCTTGGTCGGCGAGAACGGTGCCGGCAAAAGCACGTTGATCAAGGTTTTGGGTGGAGCGCATCTTCCGGACGGCGGCGAAGTTCTGCTGGACGGTCGGCCCATCTACATACCCACGCCGACGGCTGCCCAGCAGGCGGGCGTGTCCATCATCTACCAAGAGTTCAATCTCGTTCCCGATCTCACGGTTCGCGAAAACATTTTTCTCGGTCGCGAACGGACAATAGCCGGTTTTGTCAGGGCGTCCGAAGAGCGTCGGGAAGCATTGGCGCTCTTCGAGAAGATTGGACTGAAGATGGACCCTGAAGCGCGTTGCCGGGACCTGACGGTGGCTCAGCAGCAGAAAGTGGAAATCGCGAAGGCCCTTTCCGTCGACGCGAAAATCATCGTCATGGATGAACCCACGGCGGCGTTAACGACTCAGGAGGTGGACCATCTGTTTGCCATCATCCAGGACCTGAAGGCCCACGGCATCGGCATCATCTATATCAGCCACCGACTGGACGAAGTTTTCGAGGTGGCCGATCGAGTCATGGTGCTTCGGGACGGCGAGCGTGTCGGCAGCGAGGACATTAGCGAAGTCTCTCGCGAGAAGCTTATCGAGATGATGGTCGGACGGCCGATCGAGTCGGAGTTCCCGAAGCACGCCGCCGTTGCGGGAGCCGAGCGGTTGCGTGTAGAGAACCTCTGCCGAGGCGAGGTGGTGCGCGACGTGAACTTCGGCGCGCGTGCTGGCGAGGTGTTGGGATTCGCGGGACTTGCCGGGGCGGGGCGAACCGAGACGATGCGAATGGTTTTTGGAGCCGATACTCCGGATGCCGGACGGATCTATGTCGACGGCACGGAAACGGTTATCCGCAATCCAAGGGACGCCATCCACAATGGTATCTGCCTGCTTACCGAGGACCGCAAAGGGCAGGGGCTTGTCTTGGGTCATTCGGTTCGCGAGAACTTCGGGCTGCCGAACTTGGATCGTTTTGTTCGCGGCCCTTTCCTCGACCAGCGGAAGGAGCGATCGGAATTTTCCGGTTACGTCGAGAGTCTTAGGATCAAGCTGGCCAGTCAGGAACAGCACGCGGCCAACCTTTCCGGAGGCAATCAACAGAAGGTGGTATTGGCCAAGTGGCTGGCGCGCCATGCCGACATTATCATCTTTGACGAACCAACACGAGGTATCGACGTGGGGGCAAAGTACGAGATCTACCTTCTGATGAACAGGCTGGCCGCCGAGGGCAAAGCCATCATCATGATCAGCAGCGAGCTACCCGAGATACTCGGTATGAGCGACCGTGTCATCGTGATGCACGAGGGAGAGATCAAGGGAGAGATCACTGACGTGGCGAACGCCAGCCAGGAGGACATTTTGTCCATGGCAATCGCCTGATATAGTGCCGCTGGTTCGGAGTGCCGTCGTTTAACCGCAGTGCCCAACGGGCCGCGCGTGGGAGCAACCGTTGCGTTCTGCGCAAATCACAGCGTCGCGAATGAGCGAGGCACATCGTTCCAGCCGACGCGCGGCCCGTTGGGCACTGCGGTTAAACGAGTTAGGCAAACATTTCAAACCGCATGTGGCATAGTGGCAGGAAAGAGAATGATGAGAAAGGAACTGCTGAGCAACTACGGGATGGTTCTTGTCCTGGCGGGGCTGGTTGTTCTGTTCAGCGTGTTGACATTGGAGAGAAAAGCGCCCACCGGCGAGGCCGCCGTCGCGCAAGTCGTCCAACCAATCAGTAGCGATTTCAACAAGTCGGACATTATCCTTGCGATCGGGGAAACCAACAAACCCTCCGCGTCGTTCGCCGAGGAAGTCGGCAAAAACCTCATAGAGCAGGGATTCAGCAAGACTCAAATCATCGTGGGTAAACCACGGGATCTGCGTCTGGCACTGAACGAGATTCAGGACGATGGCGGCAAGCTTGCAGCAATCGCGATCAGTGGTGATGTGGCCAAATGGCGTGTGATAGACCAGATTCCCAGGGACTTCCCCGAATTCGACGGATTCCGGGTGGTCTCACCGGCGAAGCGTCTGCAGTCCGGTTTCCTGAAACCGAAGAACCTGTTGGCGATCGCAAACAGGATCGTGGTCATTGCGGTCATCGCCATCGGCATGACGATGGTGATTATCACGGCCGGTATCGACCTGTCCGTCGGCAGCCTGATCGCGCTATCGGCCGTGGTCGCGACTCTGTTCATGAAAAAAATGGGAGGACTGGACGCGCCGGGATGGACGATACCAGTCGGATTCGTGCTGGGAACACTGGTTTGTGGCCTTGTCGGAGCAACCGCCGGTGTGATCATCGCTTGGTCCAGGGTGGCGGCGTTCATAACGACGCTGGCTTTCATGATGATCGCTCGAGGCCTGGCGCGAATACTGACCAACGAATACTCTATCTACCAAGTGCCGGAAGGCCTTCCCTGGCTCGGCCGCGGTTATTCGCTGGGCATCCCCAATACCGTGATCCTACTCGTAGTACTCTACGCAACTGCCCATGTGTTCATGTCATATACGCGATTGGGCCGCCACATCTATGCCGTGGGTGGAAACGAGGAGGCAGCTCGCCTATCAGGCGTGCCGGTCAAGTTCGTGATCGTGTTCGTCTACACAGTCAGCGGTCTTGCAGCAGGGCTGGGCGGCTGCATACTGGCGTCACGGATTGGGTCAGGATCGCCGTCCATCGGCAAGATGTTCGAACTGTACGTGATCGCTGCGGTGGTGGTGGGCGGGACGAGTCTGTTTGGAGGCTCGGGCAAGGTGCTTGGCACGCTGATAGGAGCCTTTATCATTTCGGTGATCCAAAACGGAATGAACTCGCTGCACCTCGGAGACCCGGAACAGCTTGTTGTTCTGGGCGCGGTGATACTGGGCGCGACGCTGCTGGACAAGCTCCGCAGCAGCGGCGGACTAATTAGGGTCGCCAACAGGATAACTTCCCGAGTTCAATAGAGTCCGATATCGTTTAACCGCAAGCCGGAGGCGTGCGAGTCCAAGCCCGCGCGCACGCCTCCGGCTTGCGGTTAAACGAGGAGTCCGTTTTCCCAGAAGATCTTGAAGTATCCAACAATAAGGGAAGCCTCATGAAGTGTCGAAAGCCTGTCGCAGCGTGCTTGCTTGGAATAGCAGCGGTGGTCCTGGCTTCATCGTGCTCGGAACAAGGCGTTCCTGATACACCGCCGGATAGCGAGCCAGTTCCCGAAACTAAAGGCGTGATCGGTGTCACCTGTATGGACATGGCCAATCCGTTCTTCAAGCTAATCGCGCAGGTGATGGAGGCCGAAGCGCAACAATACGGCTACACGATACTCGCCCGCAGCGCCGATTTGGATCCTGGCAAGCAAGACACGCAACTCGCCGATTTCGTGGCGCAGGAGTGCGATGCGATCTTCCTGAACCCGGTCGACTCGGAGGCCGTTGGCCAGGCGGTGAAGAAGGCCCACGAGGCCGGCATTCCCGTCTTCACTTACGATGTGCAGGTGACGGCCGCAGAGGCAACGGATCTGATCGTCTCGCACATCGGCAGCGACAACTTCCAGGGCGGCCGGTTGGCAGGCGAAAGCATGATGGAAGTCACAGAAGACAAGGGCGAGATCGCCATTATCACTTTTCCCGAGGTCACGTCGTGCATCCGGCGCGTGGATGGCTTTAAGGACTACCTCAAGAAGCACAACAGCAAGCTGAAAATCGTTGCCGAGCTTTCCGGCCAAGGCAACAGGGACGGCGGCTTGAACGTGGCAACGGATATCCTGCAGACGCACTCGGATATCATTGGGATCTTCGCCATCAACGATCCATCCGGGCTGGGCGCATACGCTGCGATATCGAGCGAAGGCAAGACGGATCGGATAACCATCGTTGCGTTTGATGCCTCGCCGGCAGGAAAGCAGGCGGTGTTCGAAAAGAAGCTGTACGATTCGCCGCAACAATACCCGCGAAAGATGGCCAAAGGTACGGTCGAGGCATTCATCAAGTACCTTGATGGAGAAGAGGTCCCCAAGAAGACCTTCATACCCTGCACGCACTACTACTACGAAGATTCGGTCAACGACGAGAGTCGCGAAAAAGATCAGTGGTAACGTCACGTTTGCTCGTTTAACCCGAAGCCGGAGGCGATGGCGGGAAGTGGGATGGATCGTCCACACGTAGCGCCCGCCCCCGTTGTCTCGCGGTCTCCCGACCGCGAGACTTGCCCGACCGAAGGTCTCCAGAAGTCAAGGGAGACCTGCGGTCGAACTAACTGGGCCGGTCGGGAGACCGGCCCAGAACCAGTGGCACTCTCGATCGGGACGGGTATACTTCCCGAACTTATGAACGGCACCCGCACTATCGCCTTCAATCGGCCATATCGCCGTTTCCAGCGACTCTGACAGGAATCTGCAGCTTCAGTGTCTGCGGGGGCATACACCGGTTGGCGTCGCACGCTTGGTAGCGGATTGTCACGTCAATGGTCGAGTCGCCTGGCGAGGCATCGTCGCTTGGCGTGGCGTACGATCGGATCGCAACTCGCCCGGCGTACACGCTGATAGATTCGTTAAGGCCCTCGACCGTAAACGATTCCCCTTTCGGATACTCGCTTCGCACGTCCTTTATTTCGAGGGGCGAATCCAACGTGACGGTGACGGGAATCAGTTGTTCGAGCGAGGCGGGATTGGCGTTCACGTGCCAGCCATCCGCTACGTCAAGTACGATGTCGATGTGGAATTCGTTCCCGAGTTGAACCTGGTCGACGGACAGCTTCGCATCGGCCTTGAGAACTGCCTGGTCAGATGGCATCGCAGCGCCGGCCAATTGTTCGACCGAGAAACCCGCGTCTAACAACTGTCCGAGCCCCTGAATCATCGCCGGATGTTCCGATGGGGCGGCCGCGATCCGACTGCTGAACGTGGCAAGCGTCTGCGCCGCCAACTCGGCGTATCGCCGCTCGCCTGCCCGTTCGGCGAGCGAAACGAGTATCTGCACGGCGATACTGTTTCCTGACGGAACGACGGAGTCTTCGGCGGTTTTCGGCCTGACTAACAAGGCGTCGTGATCGGCCGACGTGGTGTAGAAGCCACCTGACGCGGGATCCCAGAAAAGCTGGACCATCTGGTCGGTCAGCGCCCTGGCTTCCACGAGCCAGCGATCCTCCTTCGTCGCTTGGTCGAGCGCCAACAGTCCGTCGATGAAGAAGGCATAGTCCGCCAGGTAACCTGGTATCTTGGCATGGTCGCCGGCGAAACTGTGGAGCAAACGACCGTTGGCATCTCGCATCTTGTCCAACACGAATGCTGCCGCGGCTTCGGCCGCCTGTCGATACGCGTCTTCGCCAAGCACCCGATAGGCGTCGGCCAAAGCGGCGATCATCAGGCCGTTCCAATCCGTTAGTATCTTTGTGTCCAACAGCGGCCGAGGACGTTTGTCGCGTGCCTTCAAGAGTGCGTCACGCATGGGGCCCAATCGTTCGACTAGATCCGCCGGACTCAGCTCCAAGGTTGCGGCCGACTGCTCGATTGGTTCGAACTGCTGAAGGACGTAGCGGTCGCCTTCGAAGTTCGGCCGGTGATCGAGACCATAAACCGTCGCGAACGGCTTGTAGTCGTCCTGGCCAAGCAGGTTTTGGATCTCCTGTTTCTCCCACACATAGTACTTGCCCTCTTCGTGCTCCGACTCGGCATCCAACGCCGAATAGAACCCGCCTTCGGGCGACGTCATCTCACGTGCGACGAAAGTACGGATGGCCTCGACTACCTGCCGATACCTCGGTTCGCCGGTCGCTTCGAACGCGCGAAGGTAGACTCGGGCCAAGAGCGCGTTGTCGTAGAGCATTTTTTCGAAGTGCGGCACATGCCAGAACCGGTCCGTACTGTAACGGTGAAATCCGCCACCCAGATGATCCCAGATACCGCCGCGGGCCATGTGGTCGAGCGTCTTGGTGACAACTTGCAACGCCTCTATGTTGTCTGCTTGCCGTGCGTGGTACAGCAGCAGTGCGGGCTTCGGTGGCTGAGGGAACTTGGGCAGTTGAGGCTGCGACGGGTGATAGCCGAAACCGCCGTAGTCGGGATCGAACTGGCCGGTCAGCCCGTCCACCGCCTGCGAGACGATCGCCCGCTGTAGGCTTGCGACGTTGTCCGCTTTGCCGGGCGTTGTGGCAGCACGCAGGGCGTCGGCAACTTGGTCCGAGAATTCGTCGATTTCCTTGCGCCGGTCACGCCAAGCGTTGGCCACGCGGTCCGCGACCGTTCGGAAGCCGACCATCCCGGCCCGATCTTCCGGCGGCCAGTACGTGCCGCCGAAAAACGGCTTGCGATCCGGGGTCAGAAACACGGACAGCGGCCAGCCGCCGCGCAAGCCCATCAAATGGATCGCCGTCATGTACACTTCGTCCACGTCGGGAAGTTCCTCACGATCCACCTTGATGCACACGAAATGCTCGTTCAGCATTTTGGCGATCTTGGGATCGGAAAAGCTCTCGCGCTCCATCACATGGCACCAATAGCACGAACTGTAGCCAATGGACAAAAAGAGCGGCTTGTTCTCTGCCGCCGCCTTGTCAAAGGCTTCCTTACCCCACGGATACCAGTCCACAGGATTGTGCTTGTGCAACAACAGATACGGGCTGGTTTCTTTGGCCAGCCGGTTTACCGGAGTTGACGGTTTGTTCGGTCCTTCTTGCGTTTCGGCGGCCTGGACACTTGGCAGTTCGACTGACGCGCTGGTGTTATCGTGCATGCGATAGAATCCAAATAGTGAGGCAGTGACAACTGCCGCACTAACCGCAAGCCATATGCGTCGATTCACAATGAGTCACCCTCCTGGGATGGAGAAGAACTGCTGGGGAGGAGGTTTGAGACAAGGGTTTGGCGGTAACGTCGCCACCAGGATTATAGACGTGCCCTCGCGGCAGCAAGGGCTTTCGTCTTCTGCATGCCACATATGCTCCAGCGTCCTTTTCGTGTTTACCCTGATGGAGGTAAACTGTTCCTGGCGTTCGGTATTTGGGGCACTCCTGTCTAGCTGCCACAGACTATTTGGTTGTCATTGGTGCTGGACACGATCATTCGCAGAAATGATTGGGACGCCGTATGCAGCGACTTGCCGACGGCCGTAGCGTCAAACCAGCGTTAGGGCGCATTCCGCCACCTTGGGACAGGGGGCTGGTAAACTGGTGTCGAACGGAGGAAGATTCGCAGGCCCCAACGCAAGACCAAAGGTGATAATTTGGGCTGAGCCCCGGGCGGAAACCCAAAAACGAACGCGGTACGACCTTTCGGTTCACTCTACCGTTAGCAAGAAAGCGAGCCGAAGATGATTGAAGGGGCGACGGTATTCGTTGTGGACGACGACGAAGCGGGTCGCGACTCGGTTCGCTGCCTGGTCGAGCCGATGGGCGTCGGGGTAGATCTCTTTGCTTCGGCCGAGGAATTCCTCGATGCGTATGATCAGTCGCGCCCCGGATGTCTGGTCACGGATGTGAAAATGCTCGGGATGAGCGGTCTGGATTTGCAGCAAGAACTGAACCGCCGGGGAGTCCACATTCCGACCATCGTCATGACTGCGTATGCCGATGTGCCGGTTGCCGTGCGAGCGATGCAGCAAGGAGCCCTGATGCTGCTGGAGAAGCCATGTCGCGGGATGGAACTGTGGGATGCTATTCAGAAGGCATTGGAACTGGACCAAAGGACACGCGCGGAGAACGTTCGTCGTCGCGAAATCGGAGAACGTCTTCAGACGCTCACCGCACAGGAGCGAGAGATCCTCGAATCCATTGTCGAAGGTACGCCGAATAAGGCCATTGCCAAGAACCTTGATATCAGCCTTCGGACCGTCGAAGCCCGCCGCAAGAGCATCTTCCAGAAGATGAAAACGCACTCCGTCGCCGAATTGGTCCAGGCGGTCATGGAAGTACGGACCGACAAGCGCCGGGGCTAATTCGGATTGCGGCAAACCGCATCTTTTTGCGCAATTATGGGCGAGGGAGATCTGCCCCAAATCGCTATAATCCGACCGAAGGTGCTCTGCGGTACGACACGGACATCATTTATCGCCCGCCGCACCGGAGGTGTCGTTGCATAACGTGGGCGGATTGGCTCGGAGGCCGTTCCGCCCACTTTTCTTCCCCATTATGGCGGTCGGCTCTTAATTCACAAACGGTTCTTGCCGAGCGAACCAAGCCGGAGCGGCAGGGATGCCGCGACGAGCCGCGAAGCGCGAGGATGCGCCGGTTTTCGGCAAGAGCCGTTCTTCGTGAGCCATTCTGCGGCTATCCGCATCCGATTGCGACTACCGGCGTCGCCAGAGTCTGGCCATCTTGCCGATCAATCTCCACTCCAACGAGAACATTCCCTCGATCCAGAAACGGTTCTCTCCAAGTGCCCTGCTTCGCTCGGTACGTGAGACACTGGATGAAAGTGGCCGCGACAGCCGGTAAGATGGCCCTCCGAGGCCGCCCATGGTAGGGTACATGCGATATTCTGCCAAACATGTCATTGTCAGGACTTCACAAGAATGACCTGTGCGGACACGCCAACACCAGATTGACGGGGCAGCGAACGACGGCCTCGGAGGGCCATCGTACCGATGATCTCTGCCACGCTAGAGCAGACGATGAGAGATGAGACGTCCGTAGAGAGCCTTCGACATGAACTCGTCAATCGCTACGGCGCGCCGACGAGCGCCGTGCGCGTGGTCCGCGCCCCGTACCGCATTTGCCCGCTGGGGGCTCATATCGACCATCAGTTGGGGCCGGTCTGCGCCATGGCGATCGATCAGGCGGTGTTGACGGCGTACGCACCTTCGGCGTCGAATGAGGTCCGTCTAAGCAGCCTCGATTACCCAGGCGAGGTACGCTTCCGCCTGGACGATGTGCCGGACAGGCAGCCGGGCGACTGGGGCAACTTCCCTCGCGGTGCCGTTCGAGTTCTGCAGAAGAATCATGATCTCGGCACCGGCATCTGCGGCGTCACAGCCGGAAGATTCAGTGCCGGCGGCCTCAGTTCATCGGCTGCTGTCAGCGTCGCCTTGTTGCTGGCCTTGGAAGACGTCAACGGCCTTGATGTGCCGCGAGAAGAGAACATCCTCCTCGGTCAAGGCATCGAAAATGAATACTTGGGCCTGCACAGCGGGATACTCGATCAATCGGCGATCCTACTGTCCAAGCAGAATCACCTGACGCTGATCGACTGCCAGAGCGTACAGTATCGTTTGATCCCCAGCCATCCGGCGATGCCGCCATATTCGATCCTGCTCGCGTTCTCCGGACTGACGAAAGCGTTGGTCGGGACGGACTACAATCGACGCGTCGCCGAATGCACCGAGGCGGCCACCATCCTGCTGAACGCCGTTGGCCGAGACATCGATCCGGCAGTGTTGCGCCGCGTCAGCGCCGACGAGCACGCCGACAATCAGAAGTTGCTGACCGGAGCACCTGCTCTCCGAGCCGCACATTTCTTCTCGGAGGTAGACCGTGTCACCAAGGGCGTGGAAGCTTGGCAGCAAGGAGATTTGGAGGCATTCGGGCATCTGATGAGCGATTCGGGCGTCAGTTCGATCAACAACTACGAATGTGGTTCGCCGCCGTTGGTCGACCTCTACGAGATCCTTATCAAGACCGAGGGAGTCTACGGCGCTCGCTTCAGCGGGGCCGGGTTCCGCGGTTGCTGCGTAGCCCTCGTTCAACGCGACGCAGGCCCCGACGTCGCTGAACACGTCCGTCGGGAATACGCCCAGCGGCACCCCGACCTGGCCCACGACGCCCCAGCGGTCCTCTGTCATTCAGATGACGGAGCCCGTATCCTGTAGGTCCCGCCTGCCGGGCGGGACCTGGAAGTGGCGGACGCACCTCAACCACACTCAGGTCCCTTCCGGCAGAAGGGACCTACTTGGCCGTGCCCTAAAGCAACGTTATGAGTGACCGAATGACGCAACTCCCCGAATCAATCGCCATCGCCGGTGCATGGGGCTACATCGGCCGAAAGTTCATTGATGCTGCCCGAGCATTGGGCGTGCGGACCTTCGTCTACGATCCTGGCCCAGTGCCAACTGACATGAATCTTGATGCGATAACACGAGTCGAAGATGAAGAAACGTTCTACCATACGAAGGCGGACCTGTTCCATTTGGCGGTTCATCCCGAACATCGGCAGCGGGGCCAGGAGATCTTGTTCGGGCGTGCCGCGAACGAGCCGGTGTTGGTGCTGAACGAAAAGCCGATGGCGGCGCCGGAAGACCCTGAACAATGCGATCGTGTTGTCCGAGCGGTCGAGCAGTCCGGGGTAACGATGCTGTATGACTTTCCGGAACTGTACGATGATTTGACCGAGCGGATCGTACAGTACCTGTCGCGATTTCGTGATCTACAGATAACCGAACTAGCGTTCTGCCGTTCGAAGGACCGCGAAGACCGCGACATCTCTCGCAACTACAAACGCATGGTCACGATCCAGTACCAGGAGTCAGTGCATTGCCTTGCGTTCGTCTTGTATCTACTAGGCAGGGCGAAAGGAGATCTCGCATCGGTTTTCGAGCAAGGAGTCTCAATCGCTGGCGAGTCCGAACCTTACGATCCGCCGAATCCGGAGAGCTACGCACACGTTGTCGATGGCCGCTGCAAGTACGCGCTTTCGATCGGTGAAATCCGCGTCGATGGGCTGACCGATTTCAAGGCGAATGCTACGTGGGCCAAACAGCGCGTCATCAGTGGAATTGGCGATGGTCAGCCGTTTCGCATCGAAGTGGACTACTTGGAAAACGAGAAGCGTCTGGCGATCAATGGGGAAGATCAGAAGTGCGATCCGGCGGCCAGTTCGTATCGGCAAGTCATCTCGACCCTTGCACGCTGGTATCGTGAGGTATCGTGTGACAGCCTCATGCAGGACGCCTATCCAAACCCGGAATTCGCACGTGTGACCTACCAGCTCTCCAGCGCGTTGTGGCGGAGTTGTCGAGACGGGCAGGAACTGCAATTTACGTCTCTGAATGACCTGCTGGCATTCGACGCGGGTTTTGCCGCGGAAGAGCCGTCGTTTCCCAGATACTGACGTGGGCCCACCCGGGCCATTAGGCAACCGCCGACGTCTTAGTGTTCTGAATCGTGATTTTGGGGTCTGAGTTCGGTGGTGGGACGGGCAGTTGTTTTTCATTCAACAGGGCTATGTGTTCCTTCATGCCCCACTTGGCCTTGTAAAGACAGTCCTCGACCGAATGGCCGATGCCCGTGAATCCCTCCAAATCAGGAGAAAAAAAGCCGAAAAAGTCCGGTTCGTCGGTCGCTTCAATGACCAGCGAATAAGGCAATTCGATCATTGGTCCTATCCTCCGACCGCTCACTTGATGCCCGCGGCTTTCAGAATGCTGTTGCAGGTGCCGGTTGGCACCTCCTTTGAACCGTGATAGTCAACGCGAACAAGTCGATGCCAATCGAGTTTCCCGTAGTATCGGATCGATCCCTTTTCTTTGACGACTCTAAACCCGTGCTTCTCAAGCATCCGAACCAGTTCGCTGAACTTCATGGTCTGTCCCTTGCTGGCTCAGCCCCGGTGGGCGTCCGATCACCTTATCAATTATACTGCCGCCTTGGCCTTGTCGCCAACCGCAAACGTGTCTACTCACTGAGGAGTCTAGTGTGGAAGCATGGGAATTGGGCCTCCTGTTTGCTGCCGGCTGCGTTGCGGGCTTTCTGAACGTGATGGCCGGCGGCGGTTCGCTGCTGACGCTGCCGATCATGGTCTTCATGGGAATGAGCGGGCCGGAAGCCAACGGTACCAACCGCGTGGCCATCCTGATCCAAGGCATCTCGGCGACGATCGGATTCTTTCGGCAGGGTTTTTCGGACTTTCGCCTTAGCCTGACGCTTGCTCTTTGTGGACTTCCTGGAACGCTCATAGGAGCTTTCCTTGGCACGAAGCTGGAGGGTGTCTGGTTCAATCGTCTTCTGGCTGGTGTGATGGTCGCCGTGATGATTCTCATGGCGAGGAAGAAGCGGAAGACCGAGCAGATCGACAACGAAGCCCCACCGACGGCCCGACGATTGTTGTTGGCCCATGTGTTGATGGTCGGTGCGGGATTCTATGGCGGCCTGATCCAGGCTGGCGTTGGCTTCATCCTGATGGCCATACTGCACCGGGCACTCGGCCTGGACCTGGTTCGCGTGAACATGCACAAGGTCTTCATCGTGGGGCTATACACGGTGGTGGCACTTGCGGTCTTCGCGATGAAGGGGCAAGTACTTTGGCTTGTCGGATTATTGCTAGCCGCAGGCAACGGCATCGGAGGCTGGGTCGGCGCTCACTACGCGGTCAAGAAAGGCGAGAGGCTAATCCGCATCGTCTTCAACGTCGCCCTGCTGGTCATGGCGATCAAACTGCTAATCGCGTAAGTACCCGCTCACAAGTTTTCGAACATTTGGCGATGGCTAGAAACCCGGCTTTTTCGGAAAAGCCGGGTTTCTTCTTGGCCAAGAACTTCTGATCGGGTACTTAGTCATTTAGGAGTGTGCTCACTTGAGCGCGAGTCCTCTGCGTCCTCGGTGCCCCCGCGTTCATTGCCTGGGCCCCAACGCGATCCGCGGCCGAATCTCGGCTTCCCGTGCGGCGAACGACCGTGCATCTGATTCGCCTGCTGGAGAACCTCTGAAGCAAGCTCGCCCTCGCCCATTTTGGTCAGGACCATGGCGTATCCCAGATTGTTGTGAAACAGCATCCCGCGGATGAATCTCTGTTCGGGAACCGTCGTAAGCCGCTGCTCCAAATCGGCGATCGAGGACTCCAGCAGCGAGCGAGCCTCTGCAAACTCCGCACGATCCGCAAGCAGTCTGGCCAAGGAATCTTTGACGATAGCTAGACCAATCACGTAAGACGTCACATCGGGAAAACCCTGTGCGAGGGACGATTGAATTGCCAAGGCGGCACGATTGTGCTTCTCGGCGTCGGCGACTAACGTCTCTTTGCCCTGATCGCCTTCCAGACGAGCCTTGTGCAGCAAGCTCCCAGCGAGTTGCAGGTTAATGCGCGCTTGAGAGGCCATATAGGCCGGCTCATTGGGATACTTCTTCGCCAGTTCGTCCGCGATCTCCAACGCTTTGCCCAAGCGGTCCTCGGCAATCGACGAATCCTCCGCTGCCGGAAATGGCCAGCGGGGTTCTACTCTTGCGTACGTCTCGCAGAGATCGAAACGATAGTCGACATGGTTCGGAAAGTCATGGCATATCTCCTCCAGCATCTCGGTCGCTCTTGTGAGTTCTTCGGAGTGAAGCCCCGTCGAACTTTCCCGGAGGCAGAGTGCCATCAAGTGCCGGTAGTCGAGGACGGACGGATGCCGCCCGTTCAACTCCGTCAGCAGTTCGATTGCTCGTTTCAAGTGTTGCGTATCGCCGCGGTGACCCGCGCCCGGACCGTGCATTCTCGGCCCGGAGCGAGCGGCAGTTGGTTCCGTACCGTGGCGTAAGCTTCTAGCTTGCGAATTTGCTGCAAAAGGCAAGCTGGAAGCTCGCCCCACGGGCAAATCCCTATCCGCCGCTCGCCCTGAGCGTCCAAACGCGGGATGGGGCCCCTTCGGAGCACCGCGTCCGGACCGCGGCCCTCGCCCCTCGCCTCGCATCGGGCCTGGCGGGCCGGGTCGAGCACCGGGAAAGCCACGGCGGCCAAGATAGTAGCATGTACGTGCCAGTTCATATCGGGTTTGATCGGATGCCGTGGAGGCTTCTGCGGCCGGTTCCAGCAATCGGATCGCATCAAGGTACGAACCGTGAGCTGCCTCGAAGTTCGACATGGCCAGATGCACGTTGCCCAGCTCGTTGTGGATCCGCGCAATTTCCGCGACAGTGTCGCCTCGATCGCCTTCTTGTTCGGCCAGTTCCTCGTACTTGGCGATCGCTCGGTCGTATGCCTCCGCAGCGTGCGCGAAGTTGCCCAGTCGTTGCTGAATATCGCCGACGCGACGATTCGCCTTGGCGGCTTCGCGACCGAGTCTCGCATCGTCACCGTATTGTTCCGCCAAACGATCGTAGAAGGGCAGCAATTCCTCCAGCAACGCCGCGTTCTCTTTCGACAGAACCGGCCGAGCGGGAATCTCCAGCTCCTCGCCTTCGTCGACTTCGATGGTCAGGGACTCCGTGCGGGCCAATTGATCCGGCATGAAGCGCGCCGTCACCTTGTCGAGCGCCTCGAGCGAAATTCCCAGTGTGGCTTCGGCCTTCTTTCGTTGTTTCTTTTCGCCCTCAAACGCTATGCCGATCTGTACGTTGGCCTCGTTGGCCTTCACGTATCCGATCGCCAACATGGCAGCTACCGCAACAAGCAGCATCGCTGCGGTAGCGCCTAGAGCCGCAACCGCGCGATTGCGCCGGCACCAACGCCAGAGGCGTTCGATCGAAGATGTTCGTTTGGCCAGAATCGGACGATCCTCAAGGAAACACGTCAAGTCCGCCGCCAATTCGCAGGCCGTCTGGTAACGGTGCTTGGGCTCGGGCGAAACGGCCTTCAGTACGATCGTCTCCAAGTCACGGGGGATGCCGGGGACCAGCTTCCGCGGTCGGGTCAATTCGGGAGACGAATCGGACGTGAGCAGCGATCGTTTGCGAGCGGTGTCATCAAACGCGGGCCGAAGCGTAAGCAGTTCGTACAGCGTCAGACCCAGACTGTAGATGTCACTTCTTTCGTCTGCTCCGGCACGAAACTGCTCGGGCGCCATATAGCGAAGCGTCCCGACGATGTCACCGGTTCGGCTGACGTCTTCTTGTTCCATCGCTTTGGCCAAACCGAAATCGGCCACCCAAACGACGCCGTGTGAATCCAGAAGCAGATTGGCCGGTTTGACGTCTCGATGCAACGTTCCTTGTACGTGGGCGTAATGGAGTGCGTCGGCCGCTTGAACGCCAATTCGCGCGACGCTACGCCAGTAGCGCTGACCCAAGCGAACGGCCGCCAAGCTGGTCGGAGTTGCCAGGGCCGACGAATCGCTTTTGCTATCGTCGACGGTATCGTAGTCGGTCAGTGCAACGGTAACCGCCGATGCCTGCGTGGACGGCACGGATTCGTGCCCAGGGGACGGAGCACGGTTGTCGGAAGGTGCGACATCGTTAGCGATTGAACCGTTTCCCGCTGAATCGTTCCCATGGGTACCTGAGGCCGACGAATCGGCTCGCGGGAATTCACCACACAGCAATGCTCGCACAATATCCGTGACTTTGCCGTCACGACCGCTCTGCGAACTGCAGGGGCCTGCGGTGAAAGCGTCGTCGGCACAAGACTGGCCCAGATGCCGAATCACCTCGTCCAATCCAACGCCGCGGATGTACTGCATCACGTAGTAGTGATAGCCTTCGTGTTCGCCCACGCCGAGTATGGGAACGATGTTGGTGTGATGCAACTTTGCCGCGGTTCTCGCCTCCCGACGGAATCGCAGCAATCGTTTCTCGTCCAGCAGAAACTGCTTGGGCAGCACCTTGACCGCAACGCGCCGCCCCAACGATTCTTGGACCGCTTCGTAGACGATTCCCATTCCACCGCGGCCGATTTCCGCAAGGATGTGCAGGTCGCCCAGTCGCTCGACGGTGAGGCTCTCGTGCGCGGCCGGCCTCCCTGAGCCTTTTTCCTTTGACGTCTTCAACCGCTCCATGGCGGCGATCGTCGGGAACAATTCGCGGATTTGCTCGGCCCGCTCGGGATGCTCCGACGCGTACTGTTCGATCGACGGAGCTTCGCCGCGACGGCAGCGTTCGACGAAGTCGTCGGCCAGCAACTCGATGGGGTCGCGGGGTTCGGTGTCAGGGCTGGGGGTGTCGGGTGTCGTGTGTCGGGCTTCGGGAGTTGGGAGTTGGGGATCGGCCATCATATTGCTCCGGACGGTTGTGTTTCTACGGAACGCAACCTCACCCTTCATCAAAGAATCCAGGGATCTGTTCGAGAATACGCTTCAGCTTCGCAATCGCCCTGACGTAGCGAATGCTGGCTGCTTTCTGTTGGATCTCCAATATCTCGGCCACCTCGCTGTTGGTAAGCTCCTCGAAGTGCCGCAATGCCAAAACCTCGCGGTCCAGTGGCTCCATCGTCTCCAGGGCTTGCTCCAACTGGGCGGCCATTTCCGCTCGCATCGCTGCGCGGCTGGGCGAGGTCAAGTGACCGAGCAAGTGTGCCGCCAGCGAAATCGACGTGGCTTGCGGATAACCGCCGCGGTGAATCGACACCTCGCGATTCGCGTCGCGCATCTGAGCGTCCAGGTGTTGGCGGTGTATGTCGATCATCGTTTGCACCACAATCTGTCGCAGCCAGACGAAAAACGACATGGAGCAATTGTCCAAGAAGTGTTTCACTCGCTTGGCCGCGTCCAGATACGCTTCTTGCAGCACGTCATCCGCGTCCACTCGACCACATACGCGCCGATCCAGACGAAAATGGACCATGCGCCACAAACGATCTCGGTTGAGCGAGAACAACTCGCCAAGCGCTTGGTCGTCGCCGCCGCGTAATCTTTGGACCAAATCGTCAGTAACGGTTGCGGTATCAGGCATTTTGTCTTTGCTTCAAGTACAGTAAACGGGAAGATGCCTCGCGCTTCTACCACGAAATAAACTGAAAAAAGTCCGAACTGCGTGTAGAATACTCACCTGCCGATCCGTTTAACTGCCCAACGACATCGCCGAACGCCCGGCGAGTCGGTCTTTCAGACGAGGGGGACAGGTGTCGGGTTTCAGGTGTCGGGAAGAAGCGAGACAATGACGTGGTCGTACCGACACCCGAGACTCGACACCCTACTTAACCCATTTCCACGTAAGATGTTCCGTTTCAATCTTCTCTCCACGAACAGAAAGGGGAAAGTCATGTCGCAGCAATTACGGCCAATTTGGATGAGCATAGGCTCGTTTGCCGTGTTTCTCGCGTTGGGCGCGGTCGTCCAGGCGCAACCGCCCGGCCGAGGTCCGGAGCGTGGCCGGCCTGGTCCGCCATCGGGAGGGATGCCCAATGCCGACGAGATCTTTGCACGCATGGACGCCGACGGCAATGGCAGCATCACAAAGGACGAATTCAAGAAAGCGCACGAGAAAATGAGCGCACGTTTTCGCGGCGGTCCCGGTCCCGGCATGAGAGGTCGTCCTAGCCCCGGTGGACGCGGTCCGCAAGCCATGCGTGGACGCGGTCCCGGTGGGTTTGGCCCGGGGATGGGTATGCATCGTGGTCCCCACGGTCCCGGTCCCGGGATGAAAGGTCGCCCAGGTCCTGGAGGACGTGGGCCTCAAGCCATGCGTGGTCGTGGTCCCGGCGGGTTTGGCCCAGCCATGGGCATGCACCGTGGTCCGCATGGCCCCGGTCCCGGCATGAAGGGACGTCCCGGCCACGGCGGACGCGGCCCCCAAGCCAAGGGGCGGCGCGGGCCTGGTGATCCAGGGCAAGGCCGTGCGGGACGCGGAGGCCCAGACTGTGACGGTGCTGGCGTTTGCCCGACGCGGCCCGAGCGCGGCCCGAAGGATGCTGCCAAGCGACCTCAGGATGGTCCGCCTCGCGGCAAGCCGCAGGCCCGCGGTCATCGAGGCCCCAGGGACGGTAATCCTAGCGACGCCAAACCCGAGGGGAAACCGTCAGATCGTCCGGCGAGTTTTGGGCCAAAGGATAAGCCGTCGTTTGGCCCTGGCAAGTCTGGCCCACAGGGGCGCGGATTTGGTGGTCCTGGCGGGTTTGGTCCAGGGGGCCGAGGGCCTGGCGGCCCCGGTGGATTTGGAGCGCAAGGACGCGGGTTCGGTGGCCCCGGCGGGTTTGGCCCGCCTCATGGTCGCGGCGGTCCCGGACGCGGCGGACCTCCTCACCGACCACAGGGCGATGAGAAGCCCGACGCGGCGGATTGATTTCCCTCTGGAAATCCCGAGAAGCACAAAGCACAAACGCCTGGGCTTGAACGATGCAAGTCCCAGGCGTTTTCTTCATTTGGTGTACCACCACTTCGAGAATTGTGGCCTCGTCGGCCGCAACTCATTGCGACCCCGCTATTGCTTGCGTCTGATGTCAGGGATAGACTTATAGTATGAATACCTTCGAAACCGATGCCAAAGTGGGAGAAGGGGGCGTCCTGACGCTAGAGCGTTTGCCGTTCGCCAACGGTCAAACGGTTCGCGTACGCATCGAGGGAAAGCTCGTGTCGCCTTCCACGCCAGAGCCACGTGTCCTGGGCTTGCATCAGGGGATGGTATCGATGAGCGACGATTTCGACGAGCCCTTGCCGGAATCGTTCTGGCTTGGGGAAGATGCCGGCAATGAAGCTTCTGCTTGACACCCACACGTTCCTATGGATGGACGCCGAGCCAACGAAGCTCTCGGCGACTGCGAGTTCGCTCATCGTCGATCCTGGCCATGGCCTCACTCTTAGCGTGGCAAGCCTTTGGGAAATCCAAATCAAATCGATGTTGGGGAAGCTCTCGTTGCGAGTTCCCCTGCCGCAGATGGTGCACGAAAACGAACGACGAAATGGCCTAGAGGTTATTTCTATCACAGCCGACCACGTCTACGCCCTTGATCAACTCCCCAGAGTGCACAACGATCCTTTCGACCGTCTCATCGCCGCCGTTGCTCGCACCGAAGCCGCAACCCTGTTGAGCGCCGATCCCGTGTTTCGCCAGTACCCTGTCTCGCTGCAATGGTAGAGCTGCGCCCGTCGTTTCGGCCACGAATGAAACACGGGTTGAACACGGACCACGATGACGCTTGACCGGCGCGCAGAAGCCAACAATACTGACGGCTTTCCCGCTGTCCTGCCAACCACCACAGAATGGAGCCTCTATCATGACCCGCCCTCAGGAATCTTCGGACAATCCTAGCGACAGCACTCGTCGCAGCTTTCTTCGCACTGCCGCGGCGACTGCCGGCGCGGCGGCTTTCGCCCCGAAGTTCGGCGTTTCTGCCCAAGAAGAAACGGGCGTGAACAAGCAGATTGGTGTTGGGTTCATCGGCACTGGCGGTCGGGCCGGCGCTCACATGAACATCGTCAACAAACTCCGGGAGGAAGGGCTCGTTCGGCCGGTCGCGGTGTGCGACGTGTATCGGCCCCGCCTGGAAGCGGCGTCCAAGAAATGCGGCGGCGCCAAGATGTACGACGCGCATGAGGAACTGCTCGAGGATCCCAACGTCGACGTAGTCTGCATTGCCACGCCGGACCGCCTTCATGCTCCGCAAGCGATCGATGCCATTAACGCGGGCAAAGATGTCTACTGCGAGAAACCGCTGACTCACTGGGATCAGTTTGATCTGGCGAAGAAGATCGAAGTGGCCGCCAAGGAAAAAGGTCGGATCGTTCAGGTCGGCACTCAGTACATGGCCGACGAAAACTACGCGAAGGTTTCGCAAATGATCAAGGACGGGATCATCGGCAAACCGGTCCACTGCCAGCTTGGCTACTTCCGGCGCGGCGATTGGGGCGAGCGGATGCACATTCCCGATCCGAATGCCAAACCGGGGCCGGACCTCGATTGGAAACGGTTCCTCGGCGACGCACCGTCAGTCCCTTACAGTGTTTCACGTTTCTTCCAGTGGCGGCTCTTTTGGGACTACGCCGGCGGTCCGGCCACCGATCTGTTAGTCCACGTGTTCACGCCGGTGTTTTGCCTGTTGGACCTGGACTATCCGGAACGCGTACTGGGCGGCGGCGGCAATTTCCAGTACGACCGCGAAGTGCCGGATCAGTGCAATATCATCGCCGACTACAAGGACGGACCCAGCGTCGTGATGATGAACTCGTTGTCGAACTACACGGGAATCGAAACCAAGATCCGCGGCACCAACGGAATCATCATCCTTACGGGCGAAGGCATCCGTATCGTGCCCATCGACCCGAAGACGAACAAAGAGACGGATGAAATCCACTTCAAGTGGAATGGCATGGGCGATACGGCCAAGCTGTGGCGCAATCTGCTCGACTGCGTCAAGACACGCGAGCAGCCTTTCAGTCCGATTTCGGCCGCGGTCCGCGTTCAGGCGCCGCTGAGCATGGGCATCATCGGCGACCGTGAGAACAAAGTCGTCAAATTCAACTTCGACACCGAATCGATCGAGCTGTCGTAGCTCCGCCCGGCCTATGCGTCTGGCCACGGTACGTCGGTGCGGGTGTGCAGCCGGGATGCCAATTCTGCGTACTCGCGCCGGCCGCCGATTAGAGAGGCGGCGATGTTGTCGAGTGGAACGCCTTCCATTTCACAGCAAACTAACGCGTCGCTTACCGGGCCGACCAGCGCGGTGATGCGATCGCCCGCGGCGCGTTCGATCTTGCGTTTCATGCGATCGACGTCCGATTGGTCCCCGGCTACCAGCAGCATGCGTTTTCCACCGCCACACTCCATCAACTTCGGTGTCGACTCCGCGATCAATGTCTTCACGGCGGATGACTTCGGCTCGCCGCCCGGTGATTGGTGGTCCGGCGAGTGCACGCCCGGCTTCTGGGATCGTCCTCGAAGCACCACTCGACCTGTTTCGCGGAACGATTTGTACAGAAGCTGCGGATCGCGCATCTTCCCGGTGAACAAGCTTTGAAGCGAGCCGTCCGCACCGGCGAATCTGTTGCGCATCTGCCTGTCCATCAGATCCACAAATCGCGGCGATGGTCCGGGTGTCCCAGCATCGCCCGGCGACTGGCCGCCGATATCCTGTTCGGGTTCGTCTGCCTTTCCCGCGCGGCACGAGTCGAACTTGGCCGCCACTTGGCTCAGCCCGTCACGAAGCTTCCGAAGGTCGTCAGCGATGGCCGCCAATTCCATGCGCATGGCTCGTACGCCGTCGCGCACACAGCGATGGGCCATTTCGTATGCCCGAAGCCTTCCATAGTGGAGAAGCTGTTTGTCCGCTTGGCATTCGGGCGTCGAGTTGGTCAGCTCCGCTATCTCGTCGCTCAATCGCTGGACAACCTGGCTGGCCGTGGATTCGAGCTTACCCACTTGCGTGGCAAAGCAGATTGCCGCGCGCCAAGCTCCATCGACCCTCATATCCGGAAGATCCAGCAGCCCGGCTAACCACTCGCGAACGGCTGTCGTCTTTGCGGCCAACAACTTTGCCAACTGTCGAGTCAGAATGCCGCAAAGTCCATCGGCTTTCGGAATCCGCAGGTGGCCGATGTTGGGCCTTTCCATCAACCGGTCGATAACTCCAAAAGGCTCTTGCGCAACATCTTGGGTCGACGCGTTGTGCCCGGCCCGTTGGCCATTTGGGCCAATACCCGTGATCACCTGACCGAGATAAACGTCCACGTCGCAGCCGAACTCGGACTGAACGATTTCGATCGCATGCTCGACCAAAGTCGCGAGTTTCAGATTCAGCGAACTCGCCTGCTGCGCGACGATACCCGGAATGTTCGGATCGAGCGATTCTTCCTTGTCGCACGGCGAATCACTTGCGGCATCCAGTTCATCCGTGTCGGCTTCCTCGCTGTCGCAATCATCGGCACGCCCGCCCAACCAGCGATCGAGCACCGAGCGGCATAACGCAGCAAGCTCGGCATCTGGTGGACCGTCATCACGTTGCCGGGCTCTACCGACCGCAAAGGTCCGCATGGTTGCCGAGGCGGGAGGATCGTCTTTGGCGGAATCCTCTCGCGAGGAATCAAAGAACGCACAAGCCGGTGTCACCGAGTTCAGGTATAGGTAGTCGGCAAGGACGCCGACGGCCGACTCGTACTGCACATCGTTCAGCTCGTCGCCAAGATGAACCAGATACGTGTGCTGAAACGTTGCATCGCGCTGGTACGACGAGACGAGATGAAACGCGTCATCGCCCGCATAATGCCCGCCAACATGCGTCAGGTGCTTCAGCTCCATCAGCAGTGCGTACGTGTTTGCGAGGGCCAGATCCCGCTCTCCGGCTTTGCGAGTCGTCGAATGGGCTAGGATGCCGTAGACCGCGTCGTCGGGGACACCTTGTTCCACCAGCAGTTCGCGCACCACGTAGGCCAAGTCCAAGACCGCGCCGCTGCCCGTTCCGCCCGCGGTCGAAGCGACGATGAATACCCGCGGCGGCTTGTTCTGGAAAGGGATGCCCGAGTTCTTTGTGGACGCGGCCAGAGATTCGGCGTCCGTCGCTTTGGCGATTGTGGCACGCAGTCGTTCGATCAGCTTGTCGCAGTGATCGACCAAAGCAAGGCGCCCTAACGGCCGAAATCCTTCGGTCGACAACGACCGCGGGATGTTGTAGAGCCATCGCCGGCCAAGCCACTGGAGCAACTGCTCCGATTTCGCGCGGTATTCGTTCGGCCGGCGGAGCGGAATGACCATCGTGTCGCGCCCTCGCACCGCAGCGGCATCCTTCGCTTCGGTCGCCTGGCCGAGCGACTGGACGTCCGTATCAATCAGAAGCATCTGCAAACAGGGCACGCGATCGAGTTCGCCGAAATTTTCGGCCAGTCGCTGATGGAGCCTCGCCAGCGTCTGAGTGCCCGTGTGACCTAATCCGATGAAGACGGCGGGGCGGTATTCGGCGGTCCGTTCCGAAAGATCGATCGCCGGGAGGTTCTCTATGGCCGAGTTTTCTAGCGAGAAAGGCGTTGTCTTGGCAACCGCCCAGTCGTTGTGCGCATCGCCACAGCCCGCATCGGCTGATGCCCTTGGGTTGGACGTGTTTCGCCTTGACGCCCTCGTTCGTCGCCCACCGGAACCGTGGGCGCCGGCACGCTGCAAGTTGTCGACCAGCACGCGGCAGCCTGGAAAGCGTTTTGGCGGGTCCTTTGACAAGGCTCTGGAGACGACCGCCTGATCCGGCTGCGGCAAAGGCGTGAGCACCGGTTTACAGTGATGATGCTGCGCGGCAAGTTGAGCGGACGTGCGCCCGGCAAACGGCGGCTCGCCGGTCAGCATCTGCTGGTAGACAATCGCCAAGCTGTACTGATCGCTGGACCGGCTGGGCTCGCCGCGAAGCACTTCGGGTGCCGCGTACATTGGCGTAAGCCCGCTGCCCGCCGAATCGTTTACCTCGCTAAGATTGCGCACGAGTCCGAAATCGGCGACCTTGATTCGATTGCCCACAAGCAGCAGGTTCTCGGGCTTGACGTCCAGGTGCTGGAGCGAGTGTTCTTCGTACAGGTAGTCCAACGCGTCCGCCGCGTCACTCAAATGGCGCAAGAGTTCGTCTCGCGGGATTCCGTCCAGTCCCGATTCTCGGCACGCGTCGAATCTATCCTTCAGACTTGCCGAAGCCAGTTCGGAGACGATCACCAGGCGTCCGCCGACAATCTCGATGCGTTCCAACGAGAGCAAGAGCGGATGGTGGACTTCTTTGATCTGTTCCATTGCCGCTAATTCGCGCGATGCTCCCGCTTCGTCGAGCGTTCCGTGGACGAATTTGACGGCCTTCAACAGGCCGCCGGGCGCCTCCGCCTTCCATACCTCGCCGTAGCCGCCGATGCCGATCTGTTCCTGCAGGACGTATCCTGGGATCGGTTCTCTCTGGTTGCCAGGATGAGCGGCTGGGCGAGAGTCGAGCATATTATCTGATGCCTGTTCAGTTGGCGTTGTCATTTGCCCCTCAATACCGTCGCGAAATAGCTCCTGGCAGCGCGGTCGAAGTACTCGGGACGCATCTCCAGCGGCAGATCGTTGTAGCTGCAGTAGGCGCGGATTTGGCTGAGTAAATCGCGCGGATGACAGCGACGGAGCGGCCGGCCAGCGGCTTCGTAATGCTGTGCGATAACTTGATCGACGATGTCCTTTCGGTACTCGCATCGAAACTGGTCGGCGTACAGTTCAAACAGGATGTGAAACTCTTCCACGTCGGGATCGGATATTTCGATCTTGTACGGAATTCGCCGCAGGAATGCTTCGTCGACCAGATCTTCTGGTTCAAGGTTCGTCGAGAAGATAATCAACTGTTCGAACGGCACCTGGATTTTTTTTCCCGTGGATAGCGTCAAGTAATCGTGCCGGCTTTCCAGCGGCACAATCCAGCGATTCAACAGGTCTTCCGGAGCGATGCGCTGCCGACCGAAATCGTCGATCAGCAAACAGCCGCAATTGCTTTTCATTTGAATGGGCGCTTCGCTCACATTGCTGTGCGGGTCGTGGCGAATCTCCAGGTTGTCCATCGTCAACTCGCCACCTACCACCACGGTGGGGCGGCGGATTTTCATCCAACGCCGATCGTGTTCGCGCAGCTTGATCAAACCGTTCGAGTGTCCTTTCACTTCATGGTGGTAGGAAGCGTCGTACAGTTTTATCACGTTCGCGTCTTCCAGGATCGCGTGGGGAATCCAGACCTCCTGGCCAAAGCATAATGTGATTCGCTTGGCGAGCGTCGATTTGCCATTGCCCGGCGCTCCGTACAGAAACATGCCGGCGCCGGAGTTTACCGCGGGGCCGAGCAATTCAAAAATGTCGGAGTTGATCGTGATGTCGCCAAACGCTTCTTCCAGTTGATGCCGGCGAGGAGATTCCGCGCTGACCGCTTGAGCTTCGACCGCGATCACATAGTCCATAAGCGGCACCGGCGCCGGCCCTACGTACGCGCACGCGTCCGCATACGCCCGCGCACGCCGGCGTCCTTGCTCGCTGAGCGTGTAGTAGTAGTCGTTAAAGGCTGCCGAGCCTGCGTGGACCACCACTTGCTTGGCTCGGAGCGAGGCCAGCAGGCTTTCGATGACACCGAACGGCAAACACAACGCGTCGGCTATCCTGCGCCCGCTGCTGGTGCCCGTGTGTCCGAGGAATTTGCAGACCAGCGATTCGATGAAACCCTCGCTCAAACCCGTTTCTTTCATCGAACGCGGTTCGGTCGGCCAGAATGTGTCGTCCGACAACAAAGTCGAAAGCAGTTCTTTGCTAATCTCTTGCGTAATCGTCGCCGACATGATTGTTGTGACCCTCACAAAAGCTACTACGTGTCCGGAACGCGCGCCGCCAGAGGCGCATGATCCCCACAATTCTAGGTCAGAAACAAAGCCGGTGGTGGTTCGCGATCAAGCCGTTCTGGCACGGTTCGAATACGTGAACTAAGCTTCTCTTGCGGACTCGATGTCCGCGCGGTGGTGGAACCATCGCTTCCTCCGTGCATTTGCGTTGCTTCGCCCGGCAGCGAGTTCGGCTAACAGGGCTACAGGGACTTGGCTATCATGCTAAGTGGGATCCACGCACTGACAGATTCCGTTTGGTTCCTGGCGGGACAGATCAGCGGTTCCGAACCGGTCCGCCTCGTCCCCGTTCATTCCACCCCGTTTCACGTCGGCCGGCGACCGGGACTCGCTTTGTGCATCCCGCGTCAGACGATTTCGGGACTGCATGCCGAGATTGTCCCGGACACTGAGTCGCTGCTGGTGCGTGACCTGGGAAGCACGAACGGGACGTTCGTGAACGGCCGTCAGATCGTCGAGACGCAGGTACAGGAGGAGGATCTGGTCCAGTTTGCCGACGTACCGTTCCGCGTTCGCCGGCAGGATTCGACCAGCGCAAATCAAACCGTCCAGGAGGAAGTACACGACCAAGCCTTCGCTTTAGTCCAGTTGGATCGGATCATCAGCGAACGAGCCGTCATACCTTACTACCAGCCGATCGTCGACTTGGCCGGCGGGGATACTATCGGTTACGAAGTGCTGGCTCGAAGCAATCTGGTGGGCATGCACGGAGCGCAGGACATGTTTCAGGCCGCACTGCGATTGGACGTCGAAGTCGAGCTGAGCCGAATGTTCCGCTGGGAAGGCATTCGAGCAACCGCTTCGTTGGGTAATCCACCTCACCTTTTTGTCAATACACACCCAAAAGAGCTTGTCGAACCTGGCCTCCCGCAGTCGGTCGCGGCTGTTCGAGAAGTCAGCCCCAGTCAACCGATCACGCTGGAGATTCACGAAGCGGCGGTGACCGATCCCAAATCCATGAGGGACCTGCGTCTGGCGCTGCGCGACTTGGACATCCGATTGGCGTTCGACGATTTTGGCGCGGGGCAAACGCGGTTGGTCGAACTGATCGAAGTGCGCCCCGATTACTTGAAATTCGACATGGCCCTGATTCGCGACATTCACCTGGCACCTTGCGAGCGTCAGGAGATGCTGGGCACGCTGGTGCGGATGGTGAACAACTTGGGCGTCGTACCGTTGGCCGAAGGGATCGAATGCGCCGGCGAACACGACACGTGCGTGCAGCTTGGTTTCCAACTAGGCCAAGGATTCCACTACGGCAGGCCCGCCCCGGCTTTCTCCGGCGACTGATCTCACCGACCAGCCCTTCTTCGCCCTACTATCCTGCTTCCTCGTTTAACCGCAAGCCGGAGGCGTGCGCGTTCCGCCGCGCACCCCTCCGGCTTGCGGTTAAACAATATCGAACGCTGCAGAAATCGAGAGGTCATTCTATTGGCGGTCCTGTCATACTCCGACCTTTGCCCACAGCGACAGGATTTCGTACAATGCCCTCATGCTCACCTACGTGTGCGTCCTTGCCTTCTTCCTGTTCGGCTACATGTGGCTGCGGGGCATCGTGCTGCGCCAAGAAAAAATGCGTTGGGCGCGTCGCCGGCAGTGGCGTCGGTGGATGCTCGATCAACTGACGAAAGAGCCGCCGGAAGGCGAGGACTAGTGGGTGACCGCCGGTTCAATACTTGACGACTCGTCGGGTTGCGAAAACAGGACTGCTTGGACTACCCTGTCTGCTAACGACATTCCAGCGTTTCAACAAACTGCCGCGGAGACATTCGCTATGGTGATGAAGAAGTTTATCAATGATCCAGCCAACCTGACTGCCGAGTTGCTCGAAGGATTCGCCAGTGCCTATCGCGACAAGATCGCGCTGGTCGGCGAAAAACTGGTCGTGCGGGCCAATCCGAAGCCCAAGGAGAAAGTGGCCATCGTGACTCTGGGTGGGGCGGGTCACGAACCGGCGCTCAGCGGCTTCGTTGGCGATGGCATGCTGGATATCTCGGTGGTGGGTGACATCTTCGCGGCGCCGGGACCGCCGAAAGTGTTCGAGGCATTGAAGATGGCCGACCGCGAGGCGGGCGTGCTGTTCGTCGTCCTGAACCATGCCGGCGACGTGATGAGCGCCAACGTAGCCATGGAAATGGCCGCAGAGGAGGGTTTGAATGTCAAGATGATTCTCACTCACGAGGACATCGCACCCGGCATGGACGCGCCGGACGAAGACCGCCGCGGGCTGGTGGGCTGCGTCCCGCTGTACAAAGTGGCCGGGGCCGCGGCCGAGGCAGGCGCGACCTTGGATGAAGTGTACGCGGTCGCCGACAAGTACAACCGCAACATGGCGACATTGGCCGTGGCTCTGAAGACGGCCACCCATCCGGCTTCGGGGCAGGCGATTTTCGAGTTGGCCGACGACGAGATGGAAATCGGCATGGGCCAGCATGGCGAGGCCGGCACCGGCCATTCGAAGATCATGAGCGCCGACCAGACGGCCGCCACCATGGCCGAGCAACTGATCAAGGCCATCGGTGTCGGCAGCGGCGACAAGATTCTGGCGTTGATCAACGGCGCGGGCGCGACCACGCTGATGGAGATGTTCATTGTGTACCGCGGCCTCGACAAGTTCCTGGCCGACAAGGGCATCGAAATCGCACGCGGGCGATGCGGCGAGCTGTTGACCGTCCAGGAAATGGCCGGCTTTCAAATGCACTTGGCCAAACTGGACGACCAATTGACCGAGTTGTGGGACGCCCCGTGCGACACGCCGTATTTGACCGTACGGTGACGTTGTAAGATCCGAAATCCGAATATCGAAATTCGAAACAGAATCGACGAGAGACAAAGAGTAGATGGCGGAACAGATCGGTATCGAAGAAATCCGCGAAATGATTCTGGCTGCGGTCGACCTGATTAAGGCTCAGCAGGACGAGCTATCTCGGCTGGACGCGGCTATTGGCGACGGCGATCACGGGATGGCGATATGTCGCGCCATGGACGCCGCTGCCAAGGCGTTGGACGAGAACGCCGGCCAAAGCATCGACAAGACGCTAAAGGCCATCGGCTGGGCGGTCATGGGTATCGATGGCGGATCGACCGGGCCGCTGTTCGGTTCGCTGTTTAGCGGAATGGCCAAGGCCGCGAAAGACGCGGACTCGCTGGACGGCCCGGCGTTGGCGGCCATGTTCCAGCAGGGGCTGGCGGGCATCCGGAAGCACAGCCGAGCTGCGGTAGGCGATAAGACATTGATCGACGCCATCGAACCAGCCGTCCAAGCCATGCGCGAAACCGCGGCCTCCGGCGCGGCAATCTCGGCAATTCTGGATGCCGGCGCAAGAGCTGCTGGCGAAGGCGCCAAAGCCACGGTGGACATGCAAGCCAGGTTCGGTCGAGCGAAAAACCTGGGCGAACGGTCGATCGGCCACGTCGATCCTGGGGCGGCCAGCGCCGCGTTGTTGTTTGCCGGCCTTGCCAAAGCCATGGCGTGACCCGAAAATGGCGCGTTCGGCGTGGCCACTATGGCCCCTCTAATAGTCCTGCGACACTGACACCAGCCCGACGCGCGAGCGAGGGACGATAAACAGCACTATTCTCCCTCGCTGGCGCGTCGGGCTAGTGACACACTTATTTCTGGAACGGACCATTTTTTCCAATTACAGATCCACCAACGAAGGAAACACCACAATGCCCGAAGAATCAGGCAATATCGAAGCGCAACGGTTCGGTGTCGGCGTCCCGATGCAGGAAGAACCATTCTACGTCAGAGGCTCGAACCATCTGGATTGGGGCATGCAGGATCGGCTGAGCCGCATGTTTAACCCGAAGACGGGCAAGACGGTCATGTTGGCGTTCGACCACGGCTACATCATGGGACCGACCTCCGGCCTGGAACGCATGGATCTGACCGTGCGCCGGCTGGTCCCGCACAGCGACGTGATCATGTGCACTCGTGGCGCGCTCCGAGCGACCATTCCACCGACGTTCAGCAAGCCGGTGTCGCTACGCGTGACGGCCGGTTCGACGGTGCTGGTAGGCGACGATCTGTTCAACGAGTGCATCGGTGTGGACATCGAAGAGGCGGTTCGGCTGAACGCCACAATAATGGCCGTCCAGGTATGCATCGGCGGCAAGTACGAACACGTGACGATCCGCAATCTGGTCCAAGCTATCGACGCCGGCAACAAGTACGGCATACCGACACTGGGCGTTACGGCGGTGGGCCGCGAAATGGCGCGCGATGCCCGCTACCTGGGAATGGCCTCGCGTGTACTTGCCGAATTGGGCGCGCATGTCATCAAGACGTACTACTGCGAAGAAGGGTTCGAACGAGTCACAGCCGGGTGCCCCGTGCCGATCGTGATTGCCGGCGGAAAGAAACTCCCGGAACTTGAAGCGATGACAATGTGCTACAACGCGATCGATCAAGGAGCCTGCGGCGTCGACATGGGCCGAAACATCTTCCAGGCCGACGACCCGGTAGCCATGATTCAAGCCGTCCGCGCCATAGTCCATGACGGGGAGAAGCCTGACAAAGCGCTCGAAATATACGAAACGCTGAAACAGGAAGGTTAGTGGGGAGACAGTCTATACCGCTACCGCTGCGGATTGGCGCACGGGCTCGTTTAACCCGAAGCCGGAGGCGATGGCTGTTGGGCCGTCTGCGCCGGTGCCCGCCATCGCCTCGGGCTTCGGGTTAAACGAGGCATCCTACCGTTTTCTCTTCTGCCTGGAGCCGCTTCTTTTCTTCTTGGGCAGCGGTGTCAGCATCCATCCGACGAATTCCAGCGCCGCCACGACCGCGACGATCAGGGCGACCAGAGGGAGCGTCTTGGGGCGTGCCAACGCCAACATGCCGCCAAGCAGGACGGCGAACATCAACCGCGGAGGGAATCTCTCGCAAATCGTCACGATTTGCGGCAGGGCCAACCAGATCACTCCGAGCCCCAGGCCGACTCGCAGGCACATGGCTGCCAGCATTTTCGTTTGGTTACCGTCATAGCCAAACCATACAACGGCCGCCGCGATGAGCGCAAGTATGGAAAGCACCCCTAGAATATGGCGCCGCACGGTTATGTTCATAGTGTCGGCGTGGGCAGATTTTCTTTCGCGAATTGCCTTGCGCGCCCTTCCCTTATGCGAGGGACTCAAGCATCGCTGACGATCTCGTCAAAGAACTTCACGAAGTTGGCCTTGTCGTCGCTAGCCAAGAACTTGATAGCCGCACGTGGATGGCGATTCATGTGGCCCGTAATGTTATAGGGCAACAGCGCTCCCCAGGCTTCCGTCTCACGCATTGGCTCGACGTGCTCCTGCAGGAGTTGGACGACCGGACGCAGCTTGAATTTCGGATTGCGCAAGAAGCCCAACAATAGCTCCATGGGGCAGTTCCCGGCCCCGCGTCCCAACCCGCCCATCGTCGCGTCGGCCAAGTTGGCGCCCAGGATGATTGCCTCGATCGTGTTGGCAAAAGCCAATTGGCGGTTGTTGTGCGCGTGAATACCGATATATTTCCCCGTGTCCGCCATTGCTTCGGCGTACTTTCTGTACAGGATATCGATCTGTTCCCGGTACAAGTGTCCGAAGCTGTCGACAATCACCATCGCGCCAGCGGGCGTCGGTTTGATCGCTTCCAGGACCGTGTCGACTTCGGTCTCGCTGATGTTCGACACGGCCATCAAGTTGGCGCTGGTTTCGTATCCCAGTTCGGCCGCGCGTGCGATCATCTCCACTGCCTCGGAGACCTGATACGCGTAGAATGCCACGCGGATCATGGCCAACGGGCTCTCGTCGCGCGGCACCAGCTTCTCTTTCCAGTCGCTCTTGCCGGCGTCCGCCATGGCGGTCAGTTTCAGCCCGGTCTTCTCTTCATCGTGATCCCCAAACAGGCGATTCAAGTCTTCTTCGTCACAGTGGCGCCAAGGACCGTACTCGCCTTTGGGGAACAGACGCGACGAGTTCTTGTAACCCACCTCCATGTAGTCAATGCCTGCAGTCAGACACGTCTGGTACACGGCGCGCACGAAATCGTCCGTGAACAGATGGTTGTTGATCAGGCCGCCGTCGCGGATGGTGCAGTCTAGAACTTTCAATTCAGGTCGGTAGGTAATCCAAGGGGCCATTTCAGACATGTCGCAGTCTCGCGTTGTAAAGGAATACGGAGTTTGGTGCAATCGGTGGTAAACGAATTCATCAGAACTCGGGCCGGCGATTTCGGCTGCGGCGTACGGACTGGAGTGAGACACCGGGGCGGGTGGTCAATTGTTGGCGATGCTCGAACCAGCCGGAACCCAATATTGTGGTCAGACCGCGTGCGGGACGCAAGACGGGGGCCTTCCCGCCCAGGGCTTTCGATTTGTTCAAGTTACACGGTATGCAACGGCATCGAAACCCGAAGCGTAAGCGAGGGATTCCTTGGAAAAGTCCCTCGCTTACGCTTCGGGTTACGATGCTACAGCCCCCGTAAAGTGAAAAAGTACAAGGCCCTGCCTTGCCGCCCAGAGCTTGACGGTTTCTGCAGCGCATGCCCACAATTTAGGCAGGGCAAGCTCAGTCATCTGTCAGGAGTATCATCATGATCCGTTCGAGACCCATATTCGCTATATGTTCACTCGCGTTGTTGGGTACTGCCGTATACGCCCAATCCGTGGAAGATTCCCTATCGCGGTCCTTCCAGCGTGAACTGAAGATTCGCGAAGCCTTGGATGAAGAAACTACACTGGAATTCATCGAATGTCCTTTGCAGGACATTTGCAATTACATCTCGGATTCCCATGAAATCTCAGTCCAGATCGACAAAAGGGCTTTGGAGGGAATCGGCCTTGATTCGGACGTGCCTGTTACAAGGAATCTAAGAGGCGTTTCGCTGCGGTCGGCGCTCAATCTCATCTTGGACGAACACGAACTGAGCTGGGTCGTTCGCCACGAGGTTCTGCTGATAACGACCGCGGCGGCGGCCAACGCAAAGGCGTTTGTGCGCGTCCACAATGTGGCCGATTTGATTGTCGGAGACACCACCGACGGGTTCGCCGGCGCGCTAGAGGCCGTGCTTGGCGGCCAGGCGTCCGATGACGGCCCGCCGAGTGTTCGGATCGTCCCCTATCAGCACATGCTCATGGTCCGTGGGACTGAACAGGGACACCGTGAAGTCGCGGAACTGCTGCTGAAGATCCGCACAAGCGTCCAGGGCCCGCCGCAAGGGGTGCGGGAAGCGGTTCCCCAACCAGCCGCTCGGAGCAAACTGCTGGAGAGCATGGAAGATGTGCGCAAGCGAGAAGGGCAAAAGCCCGACTCGCGGGAGAAGACCAAGGCAGCGCCACCTGACCCGTTCGGTGGCGATGGTTCCAATCCATTCGGTGCTCCCGCCCGACCGGCGAAGCTAGCCCCCAAAGACGACGATCCTTTCGCCCCAGATCCTTTCGGAGAGGCCAAACCGGCTAAGTCAGGCGAACCGAAGAACCCATTTGCCGACCCTTGACCCGTTCGACAACCGAGAGACCTATCTGCTGCGCCAGAAGCCGGGCGCGAACAACACGAGAATCGAAAACAACTCCAGTCGGCCCAGCATCATCAGCCAAAGAAACAGTGACTTGCTCCACCAACTGAAATGGGCGTAATTTCGCGTCGCGCCGACCGTCCCTAATCCCGGGCCGATGTTGTTCAGCGTAGCCGCGACGCTGCTCGCGCTGTCGACCAGTTTATGCTGGCTTTCGTCTCCCCACGTCGCATCCGGCTCGAAGGTAATCACGAAGATCCAACTGAACATGAAGATGGCCAGGACCAAGGCGAAATAGACGAGGATGTTCTTCCGCAACTCGGGATCCTCGACCGCTTTTCCACCCAGCCGCAACGGACGGACCACGGACGGATGATACGCCTGTTCCACTTCCAGACGGAGGATCTTCCCGAACAGGATGTGGCGGATTACCTTCATGCCCCCGCCCGTGCTGCCGGCGCAACCGCCGACGAACATCAGCATGAACAGCACACCGCGGCCGAAGTGGCTCCAGCCGTCGAAATCGTCGGTGCAATACCCAGTGGTCGTCATGATTGACACCACTTGGAACATCCCCTTTTGCAGGGCCTCGGAGAGACCGGTGAAGTCCCCATCCATCAGGCCGACGACAATCACTGCCACCGTGATCCCGGCAATGACGCTCATGTAGACACGCCATTCGATGTCGCCAACCACCTTTTTTGGGCGAAGGCAAATCAGATAGAACAGCAAGGTGAAATTGGTGCCCGCCAGAATCATGAACAGAATGATAACAGAGTCGATGGCGGCGCTGTCGAAGTGCCCCACGCTGGCGTTGTACGTGCTGAAGCCGCCGGTAGCCATCGTGCCAAATGCGTGGCAAAGGGCATCGAATAGCGATAGGCCCATCACCCACAGGATGATGGCCAAAGCCAGGTTCAGCCCGCAATAAGTAAAGGCGAACAGCAATGCCGTGTCCTGCATGCGCGGCGTGGAACCTTCTTTCGTCGGACCGGGCATCTCGGCTCGCATCAACGCCTTGCCGGCCGAACCTTGCCCGAGAATCACAACAAACAAGACGATGATCCCCAGACCGCCCAGAAAGTGGGTCATGCTGCGCCAGAACAGAATGCAATGTGGCACTAATTCCGGATCTTCCAACTGGGTCAGGACCGTTGCCCCGGTCGTACTGAAGCCGGACTGGGACTCGAACAGACAGTCCACAATGTGCATCCGTACGGTCTTCGTCTCGTCCTCATCCATGTAACCCCGGCAAGTGCCACTGAAATAGTAGGGCAACGCACCCAGCACCGTCGCCAGCACCCAACTCAGCCCAACCACGGCCATCGCTTCTTTGCGGAACAGTTTGCCTTGGGATCCTCGCCCCAAATACATCAGCAAGCCGCCAACCAGTCCACAAACGGCGATACTGAGCAGCAGGGCCACAAAGCCGCCTGTTTCGAAGGCAAGCGTCCCCTCGTAGGCCAAGTGCTTGCGAATGCCCAGTGCCGGAGAGGCCCACGGCAAGGCAAGAACCATGGCCCCGCCAATCAACAATGCGACAATGCCCAATTGTTTGCTCAGCAGGCGAAAATCCATCGGCCTAGCTCACTCGAAACTGATCCAAAGCAGCATCCAATTCTGATTCGTCGATCAAAGCGATCACCACGTCGCCCGCCTGCAGCCGGTCGTCGGCGCCCGGCACGGTCGCGTAGTCCCCACGCATCAATGCGGCGATCAGACATTGGTTCGGCAGCGGCACGTTGGCCAAGACGTGTTCGGTCGCGGCGGCTCCTGCGAGCACCTCGATCTCGAACGCACTGATCCCGCCGCCGCGCAAAGGCATGCGTGAAACGACCGGCCCGGATTGCAGGAAACTGAGGACCTGCCTTGCCATCACGTCCCGGGGACTGACGGCCACGTCGACCCCTAGCCGACCGACGATGTCGGCATAGTCGGGACGCCCCACGACCGCCATGATGGTCTTGGCCCCAATGTCGCGCGCCTCGACGCCCGCCATGATGTTGCTTTCATCGTCGCCGGTACACGCCACAAAAACGTCCGCGCTGCCCACGCGTTCTTCCTCCAGAACCGCACGACGCGTAGCGTCGGCCTGGACCACCGTGACGTGAGGCAGGTTGTTGGCCAGGAATTCGCAGCGTTCTGTCGACTCCTCCATAAGGACAACGGAGAAACGGTCGCGGTGCAGCACCCGGGCCAGATGGTGCCCGGTCTCGCCACCGCCAGCGATCACAACCCCCAGTTTGGGACCGGGGTCGATGCGGAAGCGATCCTTCACTTCGTCCATGTCTTCGTGCCGGCCAATGACGGCCAAGCGGTCGCCGAACAGGATTCGGTCCTCGGCGCCGGCGATCCGGAGCTGTCTGTCGCGATAGATGGAACCGATGCGCACGTTTTTCGGTAAGCCAAGATCCTTCAGCGGCGTGTCCAGGACGTTGGTGTTCTCCCGGATCTCTAACTCCAGCACTTCGATGGCGCCGCGAGCAAACGTCTCGACAAGGAAGGCGTCGGGATTGCGGATGTTCCGGGCGAATTCCATGGCCGAAAGATGCTCGAGGCTGAGCATGCGGTCCATGCGGAAATGACGCTGGTAGTCGAATGTGCTCAGGTCACGAAACACGGGGGCAAACACGCGGGCGATCGAACGCCGGGCGCCCATGGCCTTGGCCATGCTGGCCGCGACGATATTCACTTCGTCGTCGCGCGTCACGGCCAGGCACAGGTCGGCTCCAAGAATATCGGCTTGGAACAGGATACTGGCGTGAGACGCTTCGCCCGTGACCGCGCGCACATCCAGTTCTTCGTTGATCCGCCGCGTCTGAGCGGGATCTATGTCGACGACGGTAATGCTGTGGCGAGCCCGGCACAGCAGTTCGGCAATCCATGTACCGACAGTGCCGGCTCCGAGTACGACGATTTTCATGGGCAGTGTATGCTATTGTTCGCTGCGCGGTTGAAAGAACCTCTCGTCGAGTTGTCGTTGACCCCGCTCGACATAGAATTTTACCAACTCCATGCGCAACTCGCGAGCCGACAGTTGGCTCGCGGCCCATTGCTGGTAGAGTTGGGCGTGAAGCTTGCGATACGATTCGATGCGTTGGATGGCGTCCGGCGTATAGTGTTCGCGAGTCTCTGCGTCCATCGGTCCGGCGGTGATCGCTGCGCGAGCCTCGACAAAGGCGGTCAGGTGTCCTTCGGCGATCTCGTCCAGCGTATCCACCACAGCCGCCGTTCTGGCCGCGGCCTCCAAGTCCATGCGTTCGCTGACGTCGTTGGCTCTTGCCAGCGCGCGAGCCAGCCACGGCGTGTCCTTCGAAAGGGCCGCAACTTTTTCCAATAATGCTTGTCTTGCGTCGGGCGAACGCGTAAGCGTCTTCTGGATCATGCACCTGGCAAAGTGGTCGTAGATCGCTTCCTGCACCTCGCGAGCTGGATCGTACATGGGCTCACGTCGACCGGCGATCTCCAGACGCGGCGAAAAAACCGCTCCCGTCGGCGAGATGAAGTCTTCGCCGATCGACAGTCCTAGCAGTCCGAGGTTATCGAGCGTTCTGCCTTCAGCCGGGCTCTCCGAAAAGGGGAAGAACTCGTCGCGCAGTGCGGAGGTCTGCTGGGCGCACAGCAACAGGAAGCCTGCGCAGTATGTGTGTATCAGCGCGCCTTTCAGCGGCTTATCCTTCATTGCCAGCACACGGCTGGTGTCGAATGCCAAGTCGAATTGGGCTTCGTTTCCGATCATGTCCAACGCGGCTTGTCCCATCTGCCCGCGGACGACCGGATCGTCATGACGCATGAAGAAATAGTGCAACGTCCTGGTAAGATAAGTGTCCAGGTTGGTCGCCGGTATGTGGGCACCGCGCTCGGGCAGATCCACGACCACAAACCGGCGGATGCCGTCGGAGCCTTGCTCGATGGCGACGACGCCCACATGGGTAAACAGCCCGGGCGATAGATCCGTGAACTGATTGTACGGCGAAGGATTGCGCATCAGCAGCCAATCGCCGGCCTGGAGTTCAAGACGGCCCCACCGAAGACTGTCGCCCACAACGCCCTGCTCAGCCCGCTGCTTGAACCACGCAAGAAGCTTCATGCGGTAGTCGACCAGGTTTCTCGAAAGTCGCTGTTCGTCGATTCCTTCCAGGATCTTGCACAATTCCTCGGCCGTGATGGGCGGCGCCGGCACACCGGCATCGGCACCCGGGCGCGGCTTCTGCGGCACACCGACAATCCGTATAGCTGCTGCGCCGATCAGAACCAGCGCGGGGTCTTTCTCCTCGCGAACAAATTTGGCCAGCACCGGCAGCAGATTCGCCCCGCGCGTCTCGGTGATCAGTTGAAGCGCCTTGTACTTCTCTTGCGAGGTAAACGGATCAGCGCCGCTGTCGGCCGGTGGATCGAACAACATGAAAGACATTACCACCGCGCCGATGGAAACGCGCCGTTCGATCAGCAGGTCGAGCAGATCGTTCAGTTGCTTCGGGTGTGGGTCCAAATAGTAAGCGGCACTTTCGATCACGTCGCGCAGTCGGTAACGCATCCAGCCGGACAAGTCGATCAACTCGGAGGTTGTCTTTAGATAGTTACACAATGTCGCGCGTCGCGTGTCGCCCGGTGGCAGCTCGGCAAACCGAGTTCGCAGCTCCAGCGTCGCATCCAGCGCCCGGTCGACTTGAGATTTCAGGTCGACCAGTCTCCGAACGGTTTCCGGAATGGCATCGGCGTCATCGCCGGTCCACCACTGCTGGGCGGCCCAGGTTTCAAACTCTTCCGCGGCCAGTGTGAGGTTTTGCGTCTGGCGATCGGACACGTCGGCAGCCGTCTTCGGGACGCTGGCCAACAACCGTCTCAACGGATCGGGGGCTTCGTCTGCTGCATTGGATTCCGAAGAAACTAGTGCACACGTTGCTGCAACGGCAAACAGAACATGATGCATTGCGGATCACACCAGCCAAGAGAGCACCCAAAGAATGGCAAAAATCACTGCCATGAATCCGACAATCCAGACGGCAGTGCGATACGCATTGTGCAGAATAGGCCCAACCAACT
>JADHUC010000076.1 GCA_016784735.1 Pirellulaceae bacterium
GCCGCCGCCGGATGGCTGGACGAAATCCGCAAGGAGTTTCCGGATTTGGTCAGTCGCGAGTTCAACTATCGAGGCCAGAAAGTAAGCGTCCACTATACGAGCGATCGCAATGTCAGCGCCTTCGCGGTCACTTTCGACGATTACCTTGTCTATTCGAATTCACACCGCGCGATTCGACGGGTCGTCGACGTAGCCGTGGGCTTGTCCCCGGGGCTGAAGGACGCACTGGACTATCGCTACGTGACGACGATTCTTCCACCGCCGGAAGCCGCCAACGCTGGGTATTTTTTTGCGTCCGAGGCGTTCCTCAAGAGGCTGGTCGGACCCGAAGCGAAGATCTCCGAAAAACGCCGCCTGCAATGCTTCAACAACCTAGTGATGCTGAACAACGCTTCGCTGTTCTACCGCCTGGAAAACGGACGATCGCCCGATTCGTTGAGCGATCTGATCGAAGGTCGCTTCGTGGATCGCGACAAAATCGTCTGCCCACACGGTGGCGGGTATGCGTTCGATGCCGAACACGACATGTGTACGTGTTCTCTGCACAACCGCTTGCGATACCTGACTCCGAATTCTGAGTTGTCCGTGCTGCAGATATCCGAGCAGGAAGCGGCCGAATACGAACGCTACAAACAGCGTTACGATGCATTCTGGAAGACGGTATTCGATCCGTTGGCCATTCGCATCACTGTCGATTCGCGCATGAAGTTCGAAACTTGCGTGCTTCCGTTCGCAAACGGGAGCATTTACCGGGACTTGCAGGGAATGGTCGATCAGATACCACAGCCGATCGGCACCGAGCGGATTGCTCCGTCGGCCGTGACGTCGCTGGTGATGGTGCCTGGCCGTGAGAACATCGCTGGTTTCCTCGGCGGGATTCCTGGCCTGGCCGAAGTCCTGCAGGCCAATCCTACACTGACCGACATGGAATGGCTGGGCGACCGGTTTGGGTTGCACTTCTGCGACGGCGAGACGATTCTGCAGATTGACCCAACTCAACTGGGTTCGGCCGATCTGCCGATGATCGGCGACGTACCGTTTCCGATCCAAGCGGCGTTCAGTGCGATGTTGATGGCCGCGAACGTACCCGTCTATGTGACCGTGGACATCGAAAGCCCGGAACACGCGGCACGCTTGTTGGACCAGCTTTCGCAACAGATCTTTCTGACCAAGAAGGATCTGATGGGTGCGTTGCAGCTCAGTCTGGATGCGTACCGGCTGCCGGATTACAAGGGGCACGCGATCTACGCCTTCAGCGGCCAGATGTACGTGCTGAAGACCCGCCTTCACGTGGCTTTGGTCGGCGACCAGTTGGTGGCAGCCACAAAGCCGGAGATTCTTCGCGAAGTGATCGACGTCAGCACGGTCGAAGAAACTCGACCACCCACCGAGGCACACATGCTGCTGCGTCTGAATCGCCGCGCGATCAAGCGTCTGTACGACGATCTTCAGTTGTATTGGACCGAAAAGTCCCGGATCGCCTGCCATCGCAACATCATTTCGATCTACAACCTCTGCAAACTGTACGACATTCCCGTGGATCAAGTCTCGCAGTTGTCCGAAGCCAAGTACGGGGTCCGCTATTACTGCCCGGACAACGGTGTCTATTCATTCGATGCCGAACGAGATCAAGTCGCCTGCAGCGTCCACGGAAACCGGCAGCAGTCACGACAGAACGCCGCTGACGGTCAGACGTCGTCATTCGCACGTTTCATGGGCAGCCTGGACGAGATCGTTGCATCCTTGCGTTTTCGAGAGGATGCAGCCATTGCCACGATCGAAATCGTGAGAACCGTCGAACCGACGGAATAGGCTCATGGGAGTTCGAGGAACCAATCGATGGCCGCTGCCACACCAGTGCGTTGCTCGGGCGGGATGAATTCCGCCAGCCGCTTGAATTCCTCGACGCTATCGGGCATGGCGACGGGATGCCCGGCTCGCTCTAACATGGGGACATCGTTCAACGAATCGCCGATTGCCATGGTGTCGTTGCGTTCGATGCCGTAGAAGTCGATCAACCAGTCGAGTGCAATCCCCTTGGATACCTGCGGGGAAAGGAATTCGACGTATTCCGGCATCGACCGCGTGACATACAAGCGGTCATGCCATCGCTCCTGATATTGCTGGAAAAGCTGAACGATTCTCTCCGGCTCGGCCACGCCCAGCAGCTTGACCGGCTGCCGGCCGGCGAACTCTCGCATGTCCGGCACGACCTGATAGCTCATCTCGTTGCGCTCGCAGTAGATGCGTACCCATTTGTTGTATGCCGTGACATACATCTCGTCGGCCAGGTAGTAATGGAGATGCACCTCGTCGCGCATACACTGCTCGACGACTTCTTCGGCCAAATCCGCCGGTACACAGAAACTCCGCAACATCTCGCCATTGTTCGGCCAGCGGATAACGGCACCGTTGAAAGCCACCAACGGAACGGCAGGAAGGCCAAGCTTGCGGGCCACCATGTCCGCCGCGACATAGGGGCGTCCAGTGACGATGACGACAGTAACGCCGAGGCCAATTGCCTGCTCGATGGCTGCGATGTTCTCTGCCGAAACGGAATTGTCCGGTGCCATTAACGTGCCATCGAGATCAACGGCGATCAATCTGTCGGGCGTCTTTCCCGATTGGTCAGCGGTCATCGCATTACCGTTTCACAGTACCTTCGTAACGCCCGGCTTGGCCACAGGGTAGGCCCCGTCGGCATCCGGCGATATGGGTGCGTCGGCATCCCAGGCCAGGCGTTTCGGCAACAGGCTGACGTCGGACTCCAACGCTTCCTGTCGGCCAATCTGTTGGCCCGAGTAGGCCGCCATGCGCCCCATAATTGCGGTCAATGTGCTCATGGCGCCGTACACCGCCTCGTTGTACGGTTTGTCGGTACGGACCGCATCGAACAATTCGTCGTGCTCGACCTGGTAGGGGTTGGGGCTGCGTTCTCGCAATCGCCACTCGTTCTTGCCCTCGATAGTCCCTTTCCCAATGTGCGCGTGCCCTTCGGGGCCGTACGCGTGGTGGGCGATCGAGTTCCAGCAGGCGGGGATGTGCCGGTTTTGACTGAATAGCTTGCTGCCGTCTTCGTACGTGTATTCGATGGCGAAGTGATCGTAGATCTGCCCGTAGTCCTTGCCCGTGCGGACTTGCCGGCCGCCTTGCCCCTGGGCCATCACGGGGTAATCGCCTTTGGCCCAATTGCACACGTCCAGCATATGTACGCTTTGTTCGACAATAAAGTCACCACTGAGCCAGGTGAAAAAGTACCAGTGTCCGACCTGGTATTGCATCTCCGTCATTTCGGGCGTCCGTTTCGTATACTTGCCTACGCCGGCCCGATTGCTGTAAGCGCCCAACAGTTCGACGCGCCCGATCGCACCGTCGTGGATCCGCTTGATCGTCTCCTGATAGATGCGATCATGACGGCGGTGCAGTCCCACGCCAACTTTCAGTCGCTTGCGATCCGCCTCGCCAGCCGCGGCCAGCACCTGGCGAATACCGGGCGAGTCGACGGCCACGGGCTTTTCCATGAACACATGTTTGCCCTGTTTGACGGCGTACTCGAACTGCATGGGCCGAAAGCCGGGAGGCGTCGTCAGCAGCACCAGATCCACACCGCTGTCGATGGCCCGGCGGTAGGCGTCCAATCCGACGAATCGGCGTTCTGGCGGAACATCGATCCTCGGTGCCAGTCCCTCGGCGGTTCCGCGGCTCACTTTGGCGCCGCTCAGAAGCATTTTGAGACTGAACTCCAGACGCTCCTCGAAAGCATCGGCCATCGCCCACAGCTTGACAGGCCCGGCCGTATTCAACGCTTGAGCAACCGCCCCGGTGCCTCTTCCGCCGCACCCGATCAGGGCTATCTTAATCTCGTCGCTTCCCGCCACGTGTACGTTTGTATTCATGGTTCTGCCCTAGTCCAAAGAAGCAATACTGAGTTAGAGCCGACGCATGAATCAGGTGGAAGGTCGTTCGCAGTGCCGCCTTCAGGCGGTTTTGAGCGGCGTTCTGCGCTCCGGAACCGCCTAAAGGCGGCACTACAAACCGGTTTGTGCGTTGGCTCAGTTACCCATTGAACACCGGCCAGGCGAAGATGGCAACTCTGCAGCGGCCGGCAATTGCATGGATTACGTCGAACACATCGACACTTGGCTGTCAATGTGAAATCTGGAACGGCGCATCCTCGCCCGAAGCCAAGTAGGGCGGATTTGGTGTACCCGTCTGGACGGCTCGGGAGAGCCGTCCTACATTCTGGGTGATAGAGAGCGTCAAAGCCGTTGATGACTGATGATGCCCGAGGAGTGTTTGGTCCAATGAAAATCACGCAAGTTGTCTGTCAGATTCTCCGTGCCGGTCCTGCCGAAGCGAAGACGTCCAGTTGCCAAGATTTGGTCTTGGTGCGAGTTCGAACGGATACCGGATTGGAGGGAGTCGGCGAGGCCGACTCGTCGCCGGAAGTGGTCAAGGCGGTGGTCGACGCGCCGTTCAGCCACAACGTCGCATGCGGCCTTCGCGAGTTGCTGCTGGGCGAGAATCCTCTGGAGACCGAACGCCTGTGGCAGAAGATGTACCGCGGCTCGATGTACTTCGGCCGGACTTCGGTGACTGTCTCCGCCATGGGTGCGATCGACATGGCACTGTGGGATCTCAAGGGCAAACATTTTGGCGAACCGATTCACCGGCTCCTGGGCGGAAAACGCCACGATCAGATTCCGGCCTACGCTTCGATCCTATTCGGGCAAGATCGCTCGGAGACACGAGACATTGGGCAGCGCTGGGTCGAAGCCGGCTATCGTGCCGTCAAGTTTGGCTGGGAGCCGATGGGGCAGAGCGAGGCACTGGACATCGAACTTGTCCGGGGCGCCCGCGAAGGCGTTGGCGAAGATGCGACGGTGTTGGTCGACGCCGGTTGTGTGTGGGAAGCCCGAACGGCGCTTGCACGGGCCCGGTCTTTCGCCGACTACCGTATCGGATGGCTCGAGGAACCGCTTCAGCAAAGCGACGTGGAAGGCTACGCGTGGCTTCGCGATCGTTCGCCCGTGTCGATCGCCGCTGGCGAAGGCGAATGTGGGCGCGACGCATTTCGGCCACTGATCGACCAGCGGGCATTGGACGTCTACCAAGTCGATCTGGCTCGCAATGGCTTCACCGAGGCGGCGTACATTAAGAACCGAGTTGAAGAAATCGGAGCCCGGTTGTGCAACCACTGCTACACCAGCTCGATCAACGTCGCCGCCGGCTTGCACTGGCTGAGCACGTGGCGCGACGCGTTTCTGTTCGAAGACTGCGTGGAAGAGAGTCCCATTCGTAGCGAGGTCACTACGGAGACGATCCAAGCCCGCGATGGCATGTTGACAGTGCCGGATGGTCCAGGGCTGGGCGTGACCGTCAACGAGGACTTCGTCCGCACAGCGTTGGTTGCCGAGTCGGGTGCTTGACGCCGCACGGCCGGGCATTGCCGGACCGCAGTAAGACGTTGTGCCGTCTTGAGTTGTGTCCTGTCAATTATTGCGCAATCTAATGTCAGGTGGCGCGTGGTAGGTCCCGTCTGCCGGACGGGACCTTGATGGCGTTGGAGCTTGGCCTTGCCCGAGGTCCCGTCCGGCAGACGGGACCTACTCGGCCGTCAAGAGCCCCGTCGGGCGAGTTGGCTTGCCATTTTTCCACTGGAAGGCGATACTGAATTGGTGCCACAAATTAGATAAGCGAGCAAGATCATGACCGCGCTTCAATACTTCAGCGTTGAACGGCATGGCGACGTCATCGAGCTTCGGCTGGAAAACCCAGCACATTTTGACGTCCCCCGTTACGAAGAACTAAGAAACGAACTGGCTCGATTTGCCGAGGAGGAACAACCGGCCAAACTGCTTGTCGACTTCTCCAATGTGGAGTACTGCTCGACCGCCGTAATCGCCGCTCTGGTGCAAATCCGCAAGCGTCTGGGAGCCGAAGGAGGACAGATCAAGTTCTGCGGCCTGAACGAATCTGTTCACGAAGCCTTCAAGATGCTGAAGCTCGACGGCACGCTCTTCGACATCCACGCTACCGAAGCCGCCGCCATGAAGGCATTCTGAGCGGCTTGCTGCAGCGACGCGAGTTTCCCACCTCTGCTAACTTGTCGCCAGTCGACCCAAACGACTGGCAGGCCGACTCTCTAGTTCGTACACTGGCAGGGGCTTTCGGGTAGACTTTCTTGCACACCATGAGGTTTGGAGCTTCAGAGACATGACCAAGACGAATCCCTTGTGTATCGTAGTCGCAGTACTCGCTGCAGCACCGTGGATGCTTCCCTTTGTCGGCGGTACCTTTCTGGCATGCGCCGGCGAGCCCGAAAACACGGACCTGGAACGCTTCCTTCCTAACAACGGCAACAGCGTATACGACGTCACGGGCCTGTTGCGCGAGTGGCCGCCCACGGGTCCGAAGGAGTTGTGGCGCGTCGAGATCGGCTGGGGAAAGAGCGCGGTCGTTGAGGCAGATGGCTTAGCGTTTACCGCCACAGAGACGGATGACCAACAGTTCGCGATCTGCCTGGATCCACGAACCGGCGAAACACAATGGAAGCATCTGCTGTTTCCGAAGAAGAATCGTCATTTCGCCTGGGGGCCGACGATTTCGCCAGTCATCGACGGTGATCGCGTCTATTTCATCCCGTATGCCATTTACGAAGGCGATGTGTGGGAGATGCGTTCTCCTATCGTGTGCCTGAAGACCGACGGTACAGAATTGTGGCGAGCCGATGAGACTTTCTGGGGCACGGAGGCTTCGACGCCATTGGTGGTCGGCGACACGTTGTACGTAGGCGCGGACAATCCGGAACGCGCGGTACTGGTGGCAGTTGACAAGATGACCGGCGAACTGCGTTGGTCCGTGACCGTCCCGGAGTCTCCCAAGAAACGAGAGCTCGGCGCTCCGGCGTCGCTGACGTACCAAGTCGTCGACGGAGTCCCGCAAGTGATCGTGGCTACCTATGGGACCAGGGAGTTGCTGGGCGTACACGCGACCACGGGCGAGATCATGTGGCGTCAGCCGTATCCGGCCGACATCATCATTGGCCTGATCAGTACCCCCGTTGCTGTTGGCTCGCGTTTGTTCATCTCAGGCGGCGAGGGAAAGAACAAGAACTTCTCCGCATGCCTGGAAATGGAGGCCGCCGACGGAAAAATCACGTGCCGGGAACTGTACCGCAGCACCGAGTTGCAGACGAATATGTACAACACACCGGCCATCTACGAGGGCGCTGTGTTTGGCTTCGGTGGCAACAAGAGAATTGGCTTCCTGCACTGTACCAATTTCGACGACGGGCGTTTGCTGTGGAAGAACGACAGCGACGACTGGACCAAGGACCAGAACCTGATCATCGCGGATGGATTGCTTTTCGCCCTGACCAAGAACGACGAACTGGTGATGGCCGAGGCCAGCCGCGAAAGCTACAAGGAACTGGCTCGCGTTCGTCTGGGCTTCGAGCTGGGGCGACCTCAACAACCGACCATCGCCAACGGCAGGATGTACATTCGAGGCAAGAACACGGTGGCTTGTTACCAAGTCGCCGAATAGGCCATCAAGTTCTGCACATCGACGAGTTGTTGTCGGTGGTGGGGAGGAGTGGAAGACGGCAGGGGAATGGGGGCAGGGGAATAATCTGGTAGAACATTCCCTTGCCCCCATTCCCCTGCCACATTTCAGGTTAAGATCAAAAAGCCTCGTGGCTACTTCAATTTGGTGAATCCGGGGATGGGGACCGGGTAGGTGTCGTCGGCGTCGGGTTTGACCGGCGGTTCCATGTCGAGTGCGCATTCTTCGGGGCCGGCCTTCCAGGTCGATTTCATGGCTTCCTCCCAAGTCATCTGTCGCCCACTGTAGACGACCATTTGGCCCATGACGGCCATCATGGTGCTGGTTGCCATGTAACTGCCGTTGTTGATCGGCTTGCCGGCGCGGATCGAGGCGAACATCTCTTGGTGTTCGATGTCGTACATATTTCCTTTGGGCCCCTCGTACTGCCAGTCGGTCTCGCCTTCGATGCGACCTTTGATCACGTTGCAGCGTCCCTTGGTGCCCAGCAGGTTGTCCGACACTTCTCCGAAGCAGCCGGTTTGTGCTCGGCAATTGCCGAACATGCGCACGCCGTTGGCGTATTCGTAGACGATGGAGTGATGGTCAAACACGTCGCCGTAGACCGAACCGAACGACGAGGATCTTCCGCCCAATCCGAACGCCTTGACCGGCGGCTCCTCGAGCATCGCCCAGGCGCCTTTGTCCGTGCAGTGCAAAAGCGACTGCGGCACGTCATCGCCGGACAGCCAGCGGAAGTGATACCAATTGCGGAATTGATATTCCAATTCGCTCCACCCTTCTTTGCGCGGAATCAACCGGTACGGCCCACGCATGTAGGTCTCTTGGATCGCGACAATATCGCCGATCGCACCGTCCAGCACGCGTTTCATGGTCTCGCGAACGATCGTGCTGTAACGCCAGCATAACCCGGAGACGACGGCCAAGCCTTTCTTCCGAGCATCTTCGCAGGCGGATATCACCAACTGAATTCCGGGTGGATCAATGGCATGAGGCTTCTCGAGGAATACATGTTTGCCGGCATCCACCGCCGCCTTAAGGTATGGTGCGTGGAATCGAGACGCGCAGGCGATTAACACGACGTCGACGCCGCTTTCGATCACTTTCTGGTAGGCATCGAGGCCGACGAAGCAATGATCGTCGTCCACGGCAACCTGCTCTCCTTTCATCTGGGCCAGTCGATCGCGGCTTGTCTTGGCGCGGTCTTCGAAAACGTCAGCCATGGCCGTCAGCTTCGCGTTCGGGTCGGCGCCCAGAGCTTGCGCGGCTGCACCCGAACCGCGCCCGCCGCAGCCGATCAAGCCCACCTTGAGAATGTCACTGCCCGCGGCATGCGCGCCACGGCTGAGGGCTAGACTCCCAACGGCCGCCCCCGATAACGCCGCCGCAGAAGTCGTCAGGAACCCGCGACGTGAAGACCTCTTGGCTGTGACCCCGCTCGCCGAATTCGACATAATGATACCTTTTCAGAAAGAAGTTACCCTGCAATGTGCTATCCCGCCGATTCTTACGTCCGAGCGTTTCCGCCGCAACTTGCCGAACCAGCGGTGCCCATTGTATCCTCTAATCCTTCCAATACCAAAGGTATTTCAGAGGTGCGAGTTCGGTGCTGGAGTTGTTTGGCGCCGAGAAGGCAGCGCCGTGAGGGGGCAATGTCTTGACCCGAATACTTCTCATCTTGGCGAAAACGCAGTTCACTGGATTTCACCATGTCGTCTCGGTTACAATTGGACATGCCGTTTTTGAGATCTGGGACTGCGGAACGAGCCATCCTGCATGAATTGGAGATAAAATGCATAACGAACAGGCGAGGGAAAAGGACGCGAAGCCTCGCGAGGCGGAACCACGGCGAGCTCCCAAGAAGGGACGAAAGGCGAAGAAAGAGAGCATCTTTCTGGTCCCCTACCCGAAAGTCATTTTTTTCTATCCAGCGTTTCTCACCGCGATTGTGTTGGCGGTTTGGATGGCGCTTACAGATCGCTTCAGTGTCAAAGCCGATGACACGACGGCTGTGGTGCTTACGTGGACGTTCCTCGGTGTCTTGGCGGTCAACTTAGCGATAATCACATTCGACTTTCCCCGCGCGACGTCGCTTACGATGCTCTTTCTTGTTGCCGCCGTGGTCTTGGGCGGAGTGCTGCTGTTCACGTTTTATCCGACGCTTGCTCCGGCTGTGACGGAGAAGCTTGGAAAGATCCGCCCTTTGGCTAACGCGACGTTCTACATTGTGTTTTCGTCCGTGTTGGCCGTGATCTACGTAGCCGTATTCATCAACGTTCGCTTCAACTACTGGGAAGTTCGTCCGAATGAGTTATTGCATCACCACGGTTTCCTCAGCGACCTGAAGCGTTACGCAGCGCCGAACCTCCGCGTCGACAAGGAAATCAATGATGTCTTCGAGTACATGCTTCTTCGATCCGGACGTCTGATCCTCCAGCCAAGCAGTGAACGTAGGGCGATCACGCTGGAGAACGTGCTGTTCATAAGCACGAAAGAGAAGGCGATCACTGGCATGCTGGGTGCACTGCAGGTGCAAGTGCGGAGCGCCGAACATTAGGCATGCCTTCGGCAAATCCGGAGCTTTCCGTTGCCGCTGTCGCGGCGCGACTTCGCCTAGTTCGCGTTAACACCTTCGCTGCGCCGTGTCCAGGCTCGTCCTTCACGGCCTTTGCCAAGCCAATACGCAAGAAGTCCGCCTGCGGAAATCATGATGAGCGTCATGGACCTGAGATCGTTCACGTGCGTAATGAAATACGTGAAGCTCTTGTCGTCAACGAACGGAGCAAACCGCCATTCGGTGAAAATCCCCAGCAGCAGCGCAAACAATCCACACAAGACGCCAAGAGCATTCGATCTGACGCCGGACAGAAGTCCACATCCAAGACCTAGCAGTGTGCCCGGCAACATCATTGCGTAGAAACCTTGTCGAGCCAAGAAGATGAATGCAAAGTAGCCAAGCGCGCCGCCGATGAGACCTCCGACAATGCCGAAGAGCCAGTTTGCTATGTTGAAACTGCCCGCCATTGGCCGGTGCCTATCAGGCTGGAGGATTCGCAGAAGGTGCTCGGCCGACACCATGTCGGCGGAGCACGTCTCCTTCCCCAGTTTACCGCAATCCGAATGCGATTGCGATGGACAAGTTGTGACAGGCAACAGTTCGTCGGGATAGTGTCTCCCAGACGCGCCGACAAACGAGTCATCGCCGTGGCAAAACGTCTGCATCGTCCTACATCAGATCAACCTGCCATTAGTGGTGAAATCTTCGGTTCAAATCAATGTGGCCGTTATGGCAGCGGTCGTAGTGCCCCGGTACATAGTGCGGCACATAGTCGTAATGGCCGTGGGTGTGCAAGCCGCGAGACCGCGTCCAATGCCGGTACGTTGGGTGGTAGGCGCGGTCGATGTGCACCGAAGGACGGTGCCAAGTGGGGTGGCTTCGTTGGTATCCATGGCCGCCGTAATAACCGCCGTAATAACCGCCGGAATAACCACCATGATGGCCCCTGTAGCCATTTCCGCAGTGTTGGGCGTACGCTGATGAATCCCAGAGCAGCGCGGCGCCGCCGAAAATGACCGCAGCCGCCAACCCAAATAGTCTTCGCCCCGTCATGGTCTGGCTCCTTTCGTCTTGATTGAGGAATGTAGTCTGTGCACGGGTGCTGTCGTTGCTAGTGCAATTGCCGTTCCCAATCGCGTCATGATGGCCTGCGCACGTGCTAACTCACGGTGCGGCAAGGACTACCGGCTTTCGGGCTCCCCAAGGAATCGCCCTGCACTCATCGGGACTGCCATCATTACCGCATCTCAAGTGATCACTGCGACGACACTTCGTCAGAGGCCGGGCAATCGGCTCTGGAATTTTCGTTGGTTGCCAGACGTGAAGTGCTACATAGAATGCTTCAAGTTGATCGCGACTTGTCTTCATGCTTAACGCGAACGACGCCGCGAAAAAAGGAGAAGTGGATCACATTGCCAGTGGATCCACTTGTCCGGTGAGAAACTCCTCTTCAGAGACTTAGAAAGCAAGGAGTGGCAGCATGAGCTGCATAAGATCATTGGTCGGATTGTCGGTAGTGGCGATGGTGTGTGGGTTCTTACCACAAAACACACTTGCGCAGCGACGGGGTGAACTGGTCGAAGGACTGTTGCGCACGTTTGTGGAATCGCAGTTGCAGAGAGATCGCCAAAACGCGTTCGAACGGCAAGAGGCACTCCAACGGCAACAGATGCTCGATCGTCACGGCTACACCCACGGCACGAAACCGCCGGCCGCGGCGACCACGCCACGGATTGCGGTATCGCCTCAAGTGAACACGTACCGTACGACGCTAAGATCATTCGCGAGTCAATCGGCTTCTCTGGCGGATGGATTGCAGCGATCGGTCGTCAGCGTTCGCGGTGCGCGCCTGTTGATGGCCGATGCGCTGAAGCTAAAAGCAGCGTCCGCCATCATGTATGAACACTCCCAAAAGTCGCACGACCTCGCCTTGCTGCGCGAGGAGTATTGCGGTTTGGACTGCCAGTGGCGAGAGATGTCCTTTCAGCTTCAGCAGCTTCGTGGACTGGACTCGACCACGACGGGATGCATTCGGCAACTGGACGGGTATAGCGATGGAATCTGTGATCTGCTCGGGCTGGAACCGCAGTTCGATCGTGAAGCGGTATTCCGGCTCGCGGTCGAGGCAACGGCACACTTGGGCACGCTGCTGGACGACATCCAATACGAACTATATGGTCTCGAAGGCACCGATTCGCTGGCTGGCGAGTGCCGCGGCCTTGCAGAACAGGCTCGGCGTTTGAGTGGGATCACTAGCGACGCGTCTTACGATGAACTGATTACGAAATACTCGTCGTTTGTATCAGACTGGCGGAGGTTCGCGGCCGGTGTATACCGTTTCGAGAACACTCATTGCGATCGGAGCATCCGGCGGATTCGTACCTGCAATCGGCGGGTCTTCGGACAACTGTGGACTCCACTTTCTATCGATCGAGCCTATCTCACACACGTGTCCCATCAGTTGTCTCAGGAAGTGGATTTGCTGTTTGAGAATATGACGGTTAAGGCGCTTGTTCAAATGCCCGCGGCCACGCAGCAGGCGGTTCTGACCACGGCTCGGGATATGTTCAGCCATTGTCAAGAGTACTGCGCGTGCGTTGACAACAACTCGCCGCTGAACGATTTGATGACCGATTACATCGAGATCAACAACCAGTGGACCGCGTTGGACGGTTACCTCAACCCGGTTACTTCCAAAACGGTGGCCAGCAGCCGACGACTGATTTCGGCTTATGACGCTGAACTGCGTGGTATTTTGCGAGTTCCGGCGCGGCTGGACCACGCCCGCGCGATTCAATTGGCCGCCTCGCTGGAGGAATTGGCGGAGCACTTGCGGTACGATGTCCGCCGCTATGGACGATACTATCACAGTTCTTCCTTCCGCAATCAGGCCTATCAAAGCAGCGATACTTTCTATGCCCAGGCGAAGAATCTGCACGCCCATTTGCAGAATAGGGCAAACCTCAACGACGTTCAGGCAAGCTGCAACGGAGCGGTGACGACCTGGGGGTCGGTCTCGGAGGTCATCACGGCCATGCCTAAGAACGGCCTGACCAGCAGCCGCTATCAACTCATGCACGAATCGCGCCAAGAGGTACTGCCGGTGATCGCTGAGTTGGCCACTATGCTGGGTGTTTGATGAACCATTTCTTTTGAAGGAACCATCGATGAGACGAGATTTTCCTATTTGGGCGGTTGTTTGTGCGGCTGTTCTGTCCGTCACCAGCATCAGTGCGGCTCAAGACAATACCAAGAAAGCCTCGGTTGCCAGTCTAGTGAGAACACTGGGCTACGGAGGAGCGATTCACAACTTCAAAAACTACGTGCTTCGTGGCGATGACAAGTATCGCGCTGCTTCGCTAACGATGTTTGAACGCGCGAATGAGATTCTCGCCAACCTGGGCAAGACGCCAGGGCTGACGGCGAATGAAACAGTCGCATTGACGGCGATCACGGATATTGTCAATAAATATCAAGCCAAATTGCCAACCATCGAGCAGCTTCGAAAGCAGAGCAAGAGCGTCGAACAGATTGACGCGGCAGTGGCTGTCGATGACTCCTCGGCCATTGACGCAATCGCTACGCTTCGGAACGGACACCGATGGAGCAAGATAGAGAATCTTGATTTCCACATCGGATACGGCAGCGGCATTCACAATTTCAAGAACTTCGTGCTGCGAGCTGACGAGGAATACCGCGCCAGGGCCGCGTTGGGACTTTCGAACGTGCTACTGATCGTCGCTCGATACCGCGCGTCGGAGGGACTGACGAAAACGCAGGCCAAGGCATTGGACGATATCGAATCGGTCGTTCGTGCGTACGAGGAGGCATTGGCAACGGTGCAGGAGCTGATTGGCGAGGGCAAGACGGCACAGGAGATCGATGCCGTCGTGAAGGTCGATGACACTCCCGCGTTGAACGGACTGGCCACGTTGCGAGAGTAGTCCTGGCAGGTCTTTCTGATATTCAACCGAGGCCACTCGCAGCAATTGCAGCACCCCTGCGAGGACGTTTCCTGGGTGCCCGCTTCTGCCGTGGCGAATTGCCGTGCCCCGATGCCTTCGGTTAATGTGTCGTCAGTTCAATGGGGGCGTTGTCGCTCTTCTGACCGCATAGACGCGAGTCACTTCGTTACGGCAGAATCAAAACGATCGTCCGAACTAGCGAACTGGCAAGCGGTTGCGTCGTTTTCGCCCTCATGTGCGAGACTTGCGGTATGCCGATTGCTCCTCAATTTGTGGCCACCATTCCAGTGATTTGGCGACAAGTTGGGGAGGGCGAAACGTGGCAACATCGCGCAGAGTTTGGACACTTCTAATCGTGATTGCCGTGTTAGCGGCAAATTACCTCGCGCTACTTGCATCGCCGGCGTGGGCCGAACGCCGGGGCCGCCGACATCGGCATGCCGGCGGTTGGGACAAGGGCTGGCATGAAAGCGGCTGGTACGACCCGTTTTGGGTGCGACTGAGGCGTGCTCCGAAGTACTGGGAAAGCCAAAGCCAACCGGCCACAAGCAGCTACTCCCGCGAGCGGTACGCGGCCATCGCGTACTCGCCGTCGACCGGGAAGTACGGATACTCTCACGGCAGTAGCAGCCGTTGTTCAGCCGAGCGGGCGGCACTGGGCCACTGCCCTGAGAAGGACGTTCGTATTCTTGCATGGACGCGAAATGCGTGGTGCGTGTTGGCGTTAGGCGACAGCGTAGGCGAGTATGGTTGGGCCTGGGCCACGGACTCGCAACGGGCAAAAAGCCGTGCGATTGAAGAATGTCGAAAGCGGACCACCAACTGCTACATCGCGGTTTGCGTCTTCTCGGGCAACTAGCTGGATTGTGGTGGTTCGATCCGTTGGGCGAGCTTGACTGCGCCCAGGACGGGTTGTTTCACCACTTCAGCGTCTGCACCGCCCAACTCCACGCGTTGAAGCTCTTCGAGTAGGCGATCGCGAAGGAATTGCGCGTGGACGAGCAATCCGCCCGCCAAGACGATTGGCAGGTGACTCTGGGACAGGCCTTCCTCGAACTGGTCGGCAACGGCGCGGCACAGTCGAGCCAGTTCCGTGGCTGCTTCGTTCATGATGGCCACAGCCAAGTGATCGCCGGCGCCTGCGGTTGCGACGACGACTTTGGCCAACGAAGCAAGCCATCGGCGATCGCTTTGGCGCCCGTACACCGCTTGGACCATGCTCGAACGGTCCTCCACGTCAATCGCTTCAAACAGAGCTTCCGTAATCGCTGTTTCCGGCCCGCGGCCGTCCAGGGCTCGCGCGGCAGCTTCGAGCCCTTTGCGGGCCACGGAGTAGGCGCTTCCTTCGTCGCCCATCAAATGACCCCATCCACCGGCCCGTGCCCACTGACCGTTTGCGTTGCACCCGCAGGCAAAGGATCCCGTTCCCGCAACGACGGCAATGCCTACGCAATCCGGCGTTCCGGCGGCAAGGATCGGCTCGCCATCGTGTGTGACGTGTAGGCGGTTCCCTATGTTGCGACGGTGGGCCCACTCGACGATGCGCTGCTGATCGCTTTCTCGTCCCGCACCAGCCAGCGCCAAACAGGCCGACGCGACGGGACCGCGTGGAATGTCGGCCGTCGAGAACGCTCGGTCGATCGCATACTCGAGGTTGTCCATGGCTCGCTGCCAGCCAGCCGAATTAGGGTTCGATGGACCGGCTTCGCCGGCTCCGATGGGTTCCGTTTCCGTTGCGCCCAACGGTGCCAGGTAGGCAGTCGTTTTGGATCCGCCTCCGTCGACACCCAGTACGAGACCTTTGGCCGATTGACGAGATGTGGTCGCGAGACCGTTGGGCCGATGAGTAGCTAATGCAGCGGCTGGTTCGATTGCCGTGCGCAACTGGCCGCCGGATTCCGCCAGCAGGTGCCTCGCTTCTTCCGACTCAACCGACCGCAGATGGGAAACGATCGCTGTCTTCGCGTCGCCACCGCAACGTTCCAGCAGTCGCTCGGCTTCTGGTTCCGACACGCCTGCCAATGTGGTGACGATCCGTCGAGACCGCTCGGCCAGCTTCTGATTGGTGGTCTGCAGGTCGACCATCAGATTTCCGTAGGTCTTGCCTAGCCGCACCATCGCACCCGTGGTAATCGTGTTCAGGATCATCTTGGTGGCAGTGCCGGCCTTCAGTCGCGTCGACCCGCTGACTACTTCTGGCCCCACAACCGGGGCGATTGTCAACTGCGAAACCTTGGAAAGCTCCGAGTCTTCGTTGCAGCTCAGACCGATCGCAAACGCACCGATTTGGCCCGCGTAGGCGAGGCCGGCAACCACGTACGGCGTACGCCCGCTGGTAGCGATCCCCAATATGACGTCTTTGTCGGAAAGGTCGACCGACTTCAGGTCTTGCACTGCGTTTTCCGGGATGTCTTCGGCACCTTCGATCGACCGCGTCAGAGCTTCATAGCCCCCGGCGATCAGACCGACGACCTGCCATGGCTTGGTATTGAAAGTGGGCGGACACTCGCTGGCATCGAGCACGCCAAGACGTCCCGAGGTGCCGGCACCGATGTAAACGAGTCGCCCGCCGTTTCGTAGGCGTTCGGCCACCACGTCGATCGCGCTGGCCACGTGTTCTGCGACTCGCCCGACGGCCGCGGTCGCCTTGGCATCTTCGGCGTTCATCAGCCGCGCGATTTCGATGGATGTAAGGCAGTCGATTTCCTCGGATGCAGGATTTCGAGCTTCAGTAGTAAGATTCGACAAGTCCATTTATTGCCTCGGAGGCTGCGAGATGGCAGAATGACGCGTTTGCTGAACCGTCAGCCGCCCGATTGGGCCTTTCCCCGACCTTTATACACCGTCTCGAACCATCGTGCACCTGCAGATCCATCCCATCGACAGTTGGCTCATCGTGGCGTATTTGGTCGGCATGGTCACGCTTGGCCTGTGGATCGGCCGCAAAAACCGGAATCTTGCCGATTACGTCTTGGGCGGTAAGGACCTTCCCTGGTGGGCGCTCTTGGGTTCAATCGTGGCCACCGAGACCAGCACGGCCACGTTTTTGAGCGTACCGGGCATCGCCTACGCCGATGGTGGCAACTTGTGCTTTCTGCAACTTGCCTTCGGGTACATTCTCGGTCGATGCCTGGTGGCGTATGTACTGTTGCCAGCATATTTCCGCGGCGAAATGCTCACGGCCTACGAAGTGTTGGAACATCGTTTCGGCGGCGCGACGAAACGGACGGCCTCGCTGCTGTTTCTTGTCGCTCGCAATCTGGGCGATGGTCTGCGTCTGTTTCTGGCGGCCATCGCGTTGGAAATGGCGATTGGCGTTTCGATGCCGGTTTCGATCGTGATCATCAGCGTGGCGACGATCGTCTACACGTTCTTCGGCGGCATGAAATCCGTTGTTTGGAACGACTGCGTTCAGTTTGTAGTTTACATGGCAGGCGGTCTGATCGCGTTTTGGATCATTATCAGCGAGTTGCCGACTGGCTGGGAACAATTCCACGCGTTCGCCGTCGAGCACGGCAAGCTGCGGATGATCGACTTCTCCTGGGACCTCACGGAAACGTACACGTTTTGGGCGGGGCTGATCGGCGGCACGTTCTTGTCGTTCGGCACGCACGGCACCGACCAAATGATGGTTCAGCGTTACTTGGCGGCTCGTGATAGGCGGGACGCGACTCGCGCGCTACTGACCAGCGGTTTTGTCGTCCTGATCCAGTTCGTCGTGTTCCTGTTGCTCGGTGTGGGGTTGGCTTGTTTCTTCGCTGAGTTTCCGCCCGAAGTGGCACTCGAAAAAGGCGATGAGGCCTTAGCGGCCTTCATTGTCGATCACATGCCGATTGGACTGACCGGCCTTACGCTGGCAGCCGTTTTTGCCGCAGCCATGTCGACGTTGTCCAGCTCTCTGAATTCGTCTGCCACGGCCGCAGTCAACGATTTTGGACCTCTGTTCGGCACGGCTGACATGTCGCCGGAGCGACGCGTCAACACATGCAAGCTGTTGACCATCGTCTTTGGGTTGATTCAAGTGGCAGTTGCCATTGTGGCTCAGTGGTACTCACGGAGCGTGGTCAATGATGCTTTGGCGATTGCCGGTTTTGTCGCGGGCATCCTGCTGGGCGTCTTCTCGCTTGGCGTGCTGACGAAGTGGGTCCGCCAGTGGTCTGCGCTTATCGGCATGCTGGGCGGGATGGCCGTGGTCAGTTACGTCAAGTTCGGCACCGACGTGGCGTGGCCATGGTTCACGGTCGCCGGTTCCGTTTCGACAGTTGCGTTTGGACTTTTGGCGTCTCTATGCGAGCATTTTCTAAGAAAGCAACAGACATGAACGACGATTCACTGCAGTTCATCCGGAAGGCGCGGTTCCCATCTGTGGCGGCGATGGTAGTTGCGATCAGTGTGGCATTTGTCGGTCTACATACGTCGTGGGCAGCGCCACCCAAACTGCCGAGTGCTGAGCCTTCGGCCGTCGCAAACGTGTCGACCGGCATCGACGTACTGGAGCAGGAGGAGTTGCGCAGCCTACAGGGCCGTCGCGTTGGCCTGATCACCAATCATACAGGCGTCAATCGCCGTGGCGTGAGTACTGCAGAATTGCTGCATCAAGCCGACAACGTGAATCTGAAAGCACTGTTCAGTCCTGAACACGGCATCCAAGGCGTGCTGGACACACACAACATCGGCGACGATTCGGATCCTCGCACGGGGCTTAAGATCTACAGCCTCTACGGAAAAACGCGAAAGCCTACAGCGGACAGCCTGGAGGGCCTTGACACGCTGGTATTCGACATCCAGGACATCGGCGCGCGTTTCTACACATACATCTCGACGATGGGCAACGCCATGCAAGCGGCGGCCGAGCACAATTTGCGTTTCGTCGTGCTGGATCGGCCGAACCCCATAAACGGCGTCGATACTGCGGGCCCGGTCTTGGACGACGGAAGCCAGTCCTTCGTGGGTTATCACACATTACCCGTCCGTCACGGCATGACGGTGGGTGAATTGGCAACGATGTTCAACCACGAGTTGAAGCTCGGCGTCGATTTGCAGGTGGTCAAGGTAGTCGGTTGGCGGCGGCGCGACTATTTCGACCGGACAGGGTTGTTGTGGATTAACCCTTCGCCGAACATGCGGAGCTTGACCGAGGCGCTGCTGTACCCCGGCATTGGCCTATTGGAGTATTCCAATCTCTCGGTGGGCCGCGGCACGGATACGCCGTTTGAAGTGATCGGTGCACCTTGGCTGGATGGGATGGCGGTTGCGCGTGAACTCAATCAGTCGGAGCTTGCCGGAGTACGTTTCGTACCGATTCGTTTCACACCGGACGCCAGCAAGTTCGCCGACGAGCAATGTGGCGGAGTCAACATCATCATCATCGACCGCGAGCGTTTTCGTCCCGTACGAACGGGACTGGAAATCGCACGTTGCCTTCGGCGGCTCTATCCCGAGGACTGGCTCGCGGCAAAGCTTGAGCGGCTGCTCTGTAACCAGAAGACGCTGAGCGCGCTGCTTGACGGCAAGCCGGTGGACGAACTCGAAGGCATCTATGGGACGGAATTGGAGGAATTCCGCCGGCGGCGCTCCGAGTTCATGCTCTATTCCGACTGATGATGCCCGACACTGGCCGACTACGGCTGCAACAGCGTCAGTTGACGCCTCATCTGAATTCGGGCAACCAACGACGCCGTAAGAGCGCCCACGATCGCGACCAGAGACACCGAGACCATCGTGATAGCGAGGATTTCGATCATCGTAACATCCACCATGACAAAGGGAGGGCAGGATTCGTTAACAGGCCTTCCGGGATACCTGTTGGAGGGAATATAGGGAGGGATAATCCGGGGGTGATCGCCGCGGTTGTGGACACGGCTATTATCACGTTCTAGTCTGCGCCACAGTTAATGTCACGGCCTGCGAAAGGGAGAGTTTTCCCTGCGAAAAGATCGCGATTGGGGAAGGATAACACGGCCGGTCGGGAAAAGCGGGAAACTACGATTGTTCACGCAAGCGAAGTAGGCTGGCTTCTATAGTAGCTGCGTTCGCCAGGACGCGGGCCACATTGCCATCCCATGCTCTGGTGAGTGTGGCTACGGGGGGGCATCCTGCAGGTGTCCAAACGGTCAGTTCGGCCCAGGTAGCGATTCAGCGGTCATTCGGCCTCGCACCGCAGCCGTTTTGCCCTATGGCGTCCGATTCGGTATACTGCACGCACTCGATCACTTCCATTGTGGTCACTCGACTGCCCCAAAAGACAGGAAAGGCGCAGGCAATGCCCATTTCGTTCACATGTCCACATTGTGGGAAACAGACGACGGTGGCTGACGATTACGCCGGTCAGTCGGGGCCGTGCAAGTTCTGCGGCGAAACGATCACTGTCCCGGGCGGCGAATCCGCGGCGACGCTGCCGCCCATGCAATTTCAGCAAGCCGGTGCCACGGCACCAGCAACCACGGGCGCAGCGGTGGCCGCGGTGGGCATTGGAACTGGGGCGGTCGTCGCTATCATCGCGGTCGTGTGTGTGGTCGTCTTCCTTGCTTGCGGCGGTGTTCTGGTCGCGCTGTTGTTGCCGGCGGTCCAAGCGGCACGCGAGGCGGCTCGCCGGACCCAGTGCAACAACAACCTGAAGCAGATCGCAGTTGCTTTTCACAACTATCACGATACCTATAACACCTTTCCGCCCGCGTACATACCCGACGAGGACGGCAAGCCGATGCACAGTTGGCGTGTGCTGATCCTGCCGTTCATCGAACAACAGGGACTGCACCAACGATACAATTTCGACGAACCGTGGGACAGTCCCAGCAACCGAGCCGTCACGGACGTGCACCTTCCCGCTTTCACGTGCCCATCATCGCCGACGTCCACGGGCTCGGCGGAAACCAACTACATGGTGATCACTGGGCCCGGAACGGTGTTTGACGGGGCCAAAGCCGTGAAGTTCGCCGATATCAAAGACGGAACCTCGAACACAATCCTGGTCGTCGAGGTGACGGGGGCGGGCACCAATTGGGCTGAACCGGTAGACTTAGATGCTAGCAAGTTCGCTCCGCCTTTCACGGCTGGCGGCCCCGATAAGGCCGGCAGCCATCACCCCGGCGGCATGAACGCCGCTTTGTGCGACGGTTCTGTACAGTTCATCAGCGACACTGTCGCGCGTGAAGTCCTCGATGGTTTGATCACCAAAGACGGCCAGGAACCGGTCAGCCTCTACTGATTCGCTCTGGCGTCGGCAGCGCGCTTCTGGTAATTTCCCGCGCGCTTGTCTTGGTCGGTTCGCCCTTTTCAGCCAGCCCGTACTCGTTTTCTGAGGAACGTTTCGATGAGGAAAGGATGCCTCGCGTTACCGCTGCTAGCAGGTCTTCTGTGCGCCGTTCAGCCATCCATGCTCTCCGCCGCAAAGCCCTGGGAATTGCTCATTCCATTCAAGCGTGTGGAAGCTGACGCAGACAAGACGTACCGGTTAACCGAAGAGCACGGTCCCTGGATGATCCTGGCCACGTCGTTCGCCGGTCCCGGCGCCGACAAACAGGCGCGCAACTTGGTACTGGAACTCCGCAAGCGGTACAAGCTGCCGGCATTCGTTCACCAACAGTCGTATGATTTCACGGAACGTTTCGCAGGCCTGGGGCTGAATCGCTACGGCTATGCCAAAACGATGCGTTACTACAATGAGAAGAAGTTCGACGAGATTGCCGTCCTCGTTGGTCATTTCGACGGCGTTGACGATCATCGAGTCGACAAGACACTCGAAAAGATCCGCCACGCTCGCCCCGAGTGCCTGGATGTCTCCAAACACCATTCGACGACGCAGCGTTTCTTCGGCCTCCGCGAGCTGCAACGGCGTCTGACCCCCGACAAGGACGAACGCCAACGGGGCCCGATGGGCAAGGCGTTCTTGACGCGAAACCCGTTGCTGCCACAGGAGTACTTCACCCCGGGCGGCTTAGATCCTCTGGTGGAACGGATCAACCGCGACGTCGAATACAGCCTGCTGAAGAACCCCGGCCAGTACACGGTGCGCGTAGCGAAGTTTCGCGGGTCGACGACAATGAAGCTCGACGAGATCAAGTACGGAACCAAGGACCGGCCCTCGAACAAACTGGAAGAAGCGGCGATCAAGGCCCACGAATTGACGGTGGCTCTGCGCAGGCAAGGGATCGAGGCTTACGAGTTTCATGATCGCTACGAGAGCATCGTCACCGTCGGCTCCTTCGACTCGTACGGGACGCCTCGCCCGGACGGCAAGACTGAGATCAACCCGCGAATCCATCAGATCATGCAGAGCTATAAGGCAACGAGACAGCAACTGGGCGACCGAGCCGACGTGGGTCTTGTCCCGAAGTCGATTAACGGCATTCCTTTCGACGTCCAGCCGATGCCGGTCGAAGTACCGCGGGCATCCATCGCAACGGCCTACTCGCCGCGAAACGGACTGTTTCGGTAGTAGGACGGTATCTCAAAAGACGGCCAATGGCCGCCCACTGCTTGCCGCAGCGCGCCGGGGAAGTTATGCTGCCTGCGCCCCTAGCGCGTGAAGTTCACTCGTTGGATGCCAGTCGTCCAGAAGTGAAACGCGTAGGAACCTGTAAGCACTGGAGACATCGCCCCGGCCCAAGCCCGCCGCAGCGGGCGTTCCCGCCATCCACCACAGCGCAGCGAGGAGACCTTTCATGGCCAACGACTCTGAGAACGCCGGCGTCAAACGAGCACCTTGGTGGAAGTCAATCGGACCAGCCTTGATCACCGCGTGTGTGGTCTTCGGACCGGGCAGCCTGTTGATCAGTTCCAACATAGGCGCCAACTACCGCTACGAACTCGTGTGGCTTCTGCTGCTGACTGGCCTGCTGATGGGTACGTATCTCACAATGGGCGCACGCATCGGTGTCTGCGGCGGAGCGACGCCGTGCACTTTGGTCGCCCAGCGCCTGGGACGTCCGGCTGCGTTCGTGATAGGCCTCACGCTTTGCCTGATATGCGGCGCTTTCCAATTCTCCAACAACCTTGCCGTGGCGTTGGCGGCTGGCGCGTTTTTCGGAGACGCGGCCGTTCCGTGGATCGTCATTGGATTCAACGTGGCCGTCATTGCGTTTCTGTTCACGGCTCGACAGGTCTACAAAATCCTGGAAAGCGCGATGAAGGTCATGGTGGGCGTCATCCTTGCCTGTTTCGTGTTCAACCTGATCGCCGCACAGCCGAACGTGATACAAGTGCTCCTGGGCTTCGTGCCCAGCCTCCCGGAAGGTATCGAACTAGGATTCCCCGAGAAGGCCCAAGGAACCATCAAAGATCCAATGATTCTTGTGGCCGGCTTGCTGGGCACAACGTTTTCCGTTGCCGGTGCTTTCTTTCAGGGCAACTTGGTGAGAGAAAGGAATTGGACGCTCAAAGACTATGAAGGGAGCGTGGGTGACGCCATCGCCGGGGTCTGCGTACTGACCGGCGTGAGTATGATCATTATGATCACGGCCGCTACGGTAATCCCAGGCCAACAGGCCGACAACATCGCGACGCTCGCCCAATCGCTGAAGCCGCTGTTGGGCAGCACAGCTTACTGGGTATTCTGCATCGGGCTGGTGGCCGTGGCCATGAACCCCTTCCTAATCAATGCCATGATCGGGGGTACAATCCTGGCCGACGGCGCCGGCACCCGCGCACGAATGAGCGACATGTGGCCGCGCGTGCTCACCGTGATCGTCATGTCTGTGGGCATGGGTGTGGCGCTCTTAGCGCTGCGAACCGGCGAGAAGCCGATCAACCTAATCATCTTTGGTCAGGCCCTTACGGTGCTCGGCAATCCATTGATGGCCATTACTATGCTGTGGTTGGCCAACCGCAAAGACGTGATGGGTGATCGGTGCAACGGTCCGATCATCAACATTCTTGGCGGCATCGGCTTGCTGGTGGTAGTGGCAATGGCGGTCCGCGTTGTCTGGCGGATCGTGCTCCAGCTCAGTTGAACCAGCATCAGGCCGTGAACATCCGATCGCGAAAAGGGCTATTCCGCGGCCTCTTGCGTTCTGGTCGCCATTTTTCCGCGTTTGCGTCCCATCCACAGTGGTGTGACGGCGAACCATACGATCGTCGCAAGCAGTGCGAGCCATTTCGCGGCGTTGTGTTCCAATGCTCCAGTGAAGCACAGCAAGCTTGGCACAACGATCGCCGCGAGGGCGACAAGCGAAACAAGTTTCAGCAGCTTGTTCATTTGTTTCTCTCTGCTTTGATCGCTAGACCGCAGCCGAATCGGCCACGGGCCTCTGTGTTACGCGGCTCAGCAATAAATAAATTGCACCACAGGCCAGCCATGCTGGAATGACTGCGTAGGCCGCAAAGATCCCCTGCCCGAAGATTAGGTAGAGCCCCACGGCAACGGGAAGCACCCATGCGACCAGCACGGCAACGTTCACCGATGCGCCGGCTCTCAGCGCGTACTCGTCGTTCAAGTTCAGCTTCTTCATCAAGTAGTAGTCGACGAAGATGACCGCTCCCATCGGCCCGAGTATGGTTCCGTACGTGCCGACGAAGCCGAGCAACTGGTCCGATAGGTTTGGAAACGCGCCTGCCAGCGTGGCCACCGCGCCGGCGACAAGTGTCATGACTGTGCGGGAACTCCTAGGCACTATGCCTTGAAACGCCAGCCCGGCACGATAGATCGTCGGATTTGCCGTCGTCCAACCAGCGATAACGACGCAGATAATTCCCGCCCAGCCTAGAGTTCCCCATGCTAAAGCACCGGGGTTTGCCGTATGGTCCTGCGACAGTTTGATCTGAGTCGCCAGCAACAACCCTGCCGCGATCCATGCCATGTAGTGCCCCAGGAACATGCCGATCGACGGTGCCCAACCCGAGGAAGAGCGTCGGGCAAATCGGAAGATGGAAAGGTCCGACATACCAAAGTGCATCGCCCCGTTGCAGAGCCAGGCGAAGACGACAATTTGCCAGAAACTGAACTCTTTCACGCCCTCTTTGTCTTGCACAAATGCGATCGCGTCGCTCCAAAACTTGCCTTCGGATATCGCTGCGAAACTGGTAGCCTCCATTTGTGCGAGCGAGACAATTCCGCAAGCCGCGAAGATGCAGATCATCCAAGGAGCGGCGACGTTCGCGACGCGAGCGACCGTCTCGTAACCGGCTGCCGCCACCACGGCGATCACCACGCCGACAAGGATTACCAAGCCGGTGAACGAGGGAGCACCCAGTCCAAAGGTTGCGTCGGGGACCTCGTAGAGAATGCCGAACGGAATGCCAACGGCGCTTGCGGATACGGTAACCATCGCGCCCGCGAGAAAGCAAAACAGAATGCCGTTGACGACATTGTACAACTTGACCAGCGAACCGCCGGCGATTCGTTCAAGCTGATAGTAGAGCGTCAGTCGCTTCGCAACGGCGATGGGCGTGACGAGATAGCGCCAAGTCAGCACAGCCAGTGCGTTGCCGAGCAACAATCCAAGAACCAGGTCTTGGAGACTTGCGCCGGCGGCAAGGAACAACGGGCCGATCATGAACTCAGTACCCGCCGTATGTTCGCCGGCGTACATCCCCCAGAATTTGCCGGCGCCCAGAAGTGCGCTCTTGGGAACCGGTTCGCGTTCGTATTCGCTTTTTTGTTGGGATTCCTCTTCCGCCATTTTGCCCTCATCTAACGATTCCAGCAGCAACCACGTAGGGTGGGCCAAGTCTTCGCAGGCCCACCGGATTGTCCGAACTTAGCAGACTGCCTGGCGTCGCAATTGGTGGGCCTGCGAAGACTTGGCCCACCCTACCTCGTAACTCTTGTCCGCCTATCGCTTTGCCAGTACGTCTGCTTCGTACTGCTTGATGTCTTCTATCCACGCCTGCCCTACTGGCACGCCGGCCTTCAGACAGTAGTAATTCCAGACGGCACCGGCCGGCATAGTCTTGATTTCTTCCAGCATCGCCAAACGGGACGTGTAGTCGCCTTCGTTTTCCAGCTTGCGGAGCATTTCGATTGGTTCGACCAGGGCCATACACAGCGATTTGAGCATCGAACGACTGCCAATCACCCAGGCCGCCACGCGGTTGATGCTGGCATCGAAGAAGTCCAGACCGATGTGCACGCGATCCAGGTAATCGCCGCGCACCAGTTCCTGGCCGATGGCCTGCAACTCGTCGGTCAGCGTCACCACGTGATCGCTGTCCCAACGCACTCCGCGACTGACGTGCAAGAGCAACTCGTCCAGCCACATCAGGCACGACGAAATTTTGTCCGAAATGACCTCCGTGGGATGGAAATGGCCGGCGTCCAGGCAGAGCAGCTTTTGGTTTTTGATGGCATAGCCAAGATAGAACTCATGTGAACCAACCACGTAGCTTTCCGACCCGAGGCCAAACAACTTCGCCTCCACCGCATCCAGATTCAATTTCGGGTCGATCGGTTCCGCGAAGATCGCGTCGAGCGAATCGGCCAGCCGCTGCCGGGGCGTTCTTCGGTCTACCGGCGTATCTTTCGAGCCATCGGGGATCCACACGTTCGTCACGCACGGCGATCCCAGTGCCTTGCCCATCGCGGCACCGACCTTCCGGCAGGCGATACCGTGTTCGATCCAGAACTGACGAATGCCGGCATCCGGGTGGGCGAGTGTAAAACCGTCGTCGGCCTTCTCGTGGGCAAAGTAGGTTGGATTGAAATCGAGCCCCAGGCCCTTTTCCTTGGCCCAATCGATCCAGCCCAGGAAATGAGCGGGCTCCAACTCGTTTCGTTCCACCGGCTGCGCGCCCGTTTCCGCGTAACTGGCGTGAAGATTCAAGCGGTGTTTGCCTGGAATCGCCGACAACGCCATTTCGAAGTCGGATCGTAGTTCGTCCGGCGTTCGCGCCTTGCCCGGATAGTTGCCCGTAACGGCCAGCCCGCCACCGATTTCATCCACCAGATTCTCGAAACCGCCGACGTCGTCGCCCTGCCAGCAGTGCAGAGAGATAGGAATCGTGGCCAACCGAGCCAAGGCGGCGTCGGTGTCGATGCCAAGTGTCGCATAGCGATCCTGTGCCAAAGCATAAGCTTGTTCGACATTTTTCGGCGAGTCAAACATGGTCATTTGCGATCCGATGGAAAGAGGACTGTCGGTCGAGTCCGTAAAGGTCATCAATGTAGCATATCGATTCGGCGCCAGCCATAACGGTGGTGATGGGGCGGGACTATCCGTGACTAGAGACCCACGGATGGTATCGCGAGCCCACGGATGAAGAGGTCTTGCGAATCTGCAAGGCTTGGCGAGCGTTCCTTGGTGAGTCACAATGCTCTTTTCGCCCGGCCAAACGTGCCGCGAAAACCAACGCCAAATACACTCATTCATCGAAAGGGACGACCACCATGAAACGACGAGATTTCCTGGCAGCATCGTGTGCCTTGGGAGCCGCATCATTGACTCAGTCTGGCACAGCGCAGGGAGCCGGTGCTGGTTGCGAATCGAAAGAGTATTACGAGCTGCGGCTGTACCAGATCGAAACGGAGGAAAAGCAGAAACAACTGGAACAGTTCCTCGGCGAAGCGCTCATCCCCGCATGGAACGGCATTGGGATCAAACCGGTTGGTGTTTTCAGGTTCCTCGATGAATCGAGCTTCAATCTCTACGTGCTTCTTCCGCACAAATCGCTCGAGTCGTTCACAACCGCTCGGCGCAAGGTCATGGCCGACGAGCAGTTCCTTCAAGCCGGAGCCGCAGTATTGGACGCGCCGAAGGCGGATCCCGTTTACAAGCGGGTGGAGAGCGCGCTGTTGGCGGCCTTTGATGGGATGCCCAAGCTGGAGGTCCCTTCGACGAAGGAGTCTCGCGTACTGCAATTGCGCATCTACGAAAGCCACAGCGAGAAGAAGGCGCTGAAGAAGATCGACATGTTCAACATCGGCGGCGAGATCCCGATCTTTCGCAAAACAGGTTTGACACCCGTCTTCTTCGGCGAGGCGTTAATCGACTCGAAATTGCCGAACCTCACCTACATGTTGGGCTTCGACGATCAAGAGGCATCGGAGAAAGCGTGGGACGCGTTTCGGAGCCATCCCGACTGGGCCGCGTTGAAGAAGGACACCCAGTACAAGGACACGGTTTCCAATATCACCAATATCCTATTGCGTCCCGCCGCATGCTCGCAGATCTAACGATTGGCCATGGGCTCGTGTGGCACTTACTCGTACGTGCTTGGGGTGCCATCAAGTCGTTTAACCGCTGGGAGGCTGTCGAAGAAGTGACCATCGAGGCGACAAGTAGGTCCCGCTTGCCGAGCGGGACCTCGACTTCGGAGGTTGTCAGCGTTTCCAGGTCCCGCTCGGCAAGCGGGACCTACTTTTTCAGCAGCCCCATCGGGCACTGCTGCTGAACGACAACTTTCTTTGGGTGCCATTCCCTCCGTCCGCTCAGGCCCCGTTCCGTCCGTCAGCATTGACGTCCCGCCTCTGAATCCGCTCGACTGCTGGCGATAACGGCTTCTATGACAGTTGACAGACCCTTGAACTCTGGCTAAACTCAGGCATTATGATACTGAGTCTCAGTACTCGTCTCAATTTTCCGGGGTGCATGGCTCCCCATTGAGGCGGCGTGGTCATCCGTTCATCGCAGAAAGAAGGAACTGTCGAATGTCTTCTCGAAATGCCGGCAACGGCAAACGCGGTTTTACTTTGATCGAGTTGCTCGTCGTCATCGCCATCATTGGCATCCTGGTAGCGTTGTTATTGCCCGCGATTCAAGCGGCCCGCGAGGCTGCCCGTCGCATGTCGTGCCACAACAATCTGAAACAGATCGGCCTGGCCATGCAGAACTACGAATCGACCTACGGTACTTTTCCGCCGAGCCTGACCCTACCGGCTAGCGGCCTTGGGAGCAGTTGGTCGGCTCAAGCCAGGATCCTGCCTTACGTGGAACAAGAGGCCGCATATGACGACATCGATTTTTCGCTCAGCTACAACGCTGCCCCACAGGTGAAGGTGCTTCGTATTCCGACTTATCTTTGCCCTTCGGAGGTAAACGACCGAGTGCGCACCGATTCTACTGGGATGCCCATTCACCATCCGTTGTCGTATGGAGTGAACATGGGCGTGTGGTTTGTCTACAACGGCAATAACAGGACTGGCGGCGGTGGCATGTTCGCTCCCAACTGTTTTCGCCGGCAAGGTGATGTGCTTGACGGAACCAGCAACACGATGTGCGCGGCCGAGGTGAAAGCGTACTCGCCATACTATCGTGATGCGGGGTCCGTGCCGTCTGCCGTCCCGACGGATTCGTCGGCGTTCTGCGGGGTGGGTTCATTCAAATCCAATTCGGGGCACACCGAATGGGTCGACGGTCGAGTACACCAAACCGGTTTTACCGCCGTCTTCACACCAAACACGGAAGTCGAGTGCTCGGCAGGTGGTACGTCCTACGACGTGGACTGGACAAGCTACCGAGAAGGCAAATCGCCCGGGCCGCCGTCGGCCAATCCTACGTACGCCGCCGTCACGTCGCGAAGCTACCATCCAGGGATTGTAAACGTGGTACTGATGGATGGATCGGCTCGGGCGGTCAGCAGCGACGTGCTGCTGACCGTTTGGCACGCACTGGCCACGCGAAGCGGAGGCGAAGTGGAAGGGTCCGGGAATCTGTAAAAGCGTGCCTTGACATTGGCCCGGCGGTCTGATTCGCCGTACGATGGCCCTCCGAGGCCGTCGAACTGGGACATCGTTGCTTCATCGACGGCCTCAGAGGGCCATCGTACGGGAGTTCGGAACACACTCGAAGATTAACTCTTCTTCGATGCCGGGGGGCTTTCTTCCGCCCCCGGGGTATCGCTGGCCGGTGCCTCGGCTGGCGCTGGATTGGCTGGCGGTGCTTCGGTTGGCGCTGGTTTGGCTGGCGGTTCGGCCGTCGCGGGCTGTTCTGGTTCCAGTGGTTCGTCGGTCAGCTTGATCGCGAAGTTCGTGTTTGGTAGCGACACGGTAACCGTCTGCTTGGGATGATCTGCCACGATGTCGTACGTGTACGTCTGGGCGGCGATGTCGTCTTTCTGCAGGAGCGTTCGTCCGTTGCGCCGGTCGAGGCACATGATCGAGGTTTGGTAACGCCTGCTGCCTTTCGCGTTCTTCGGCGTGATGTGTCGTAGGAGCAACAGCACTGGCGACTCGACCGGCTGATCCAGGGGAAAACCGAACCGTTCAATCGCCACGGGGCCTTCCCACGACGGTTGGCCGCTGGCGCGATCGAATGCGTACATGTTCCCCGTGACCAATGGCATGGCCGTGCCGCTGCTAATGGCACGGATGCTTGCAGCCGGAGTATTGGGCTCCGTCGTAACCGTGCGATTCACGGCCACGATGTACTGATTTGACGAACGCAACACATGGAGGGACATCAGGTTCTTCTCGGCCTCCAAGGTTGCCTCGATCCGGGGTTGATCGTCCCACAGTGAACGCACGACGAATCGTCCGTCCGGCTGGATGAACGCGATTTCGTCCCGTTCGATCAAATCTGCCTTTGACGTCAGCGGCAGTTCCTCCTGCCAGATCTCCTCGCCTGTCCAGGCATCGTAGAGCCTAAGTCGCAGCGGATCGGTAGCATTATCTTGCTCCCACGCCAGAAGATTGCGACCACAAGTGGCCCAACGGTTCTCCAGCATGTGGACTTTTCGCGTACCAAGTTCCTTGCCGTCCAGGGCGCTGAACACTTGTGCCTGGTCTGAATCGGGCGGCGCGACGAAGATCAATTCACGATCGCCGAACACGTCCGATCCCTGCGTGAGGTTCTCTCGAGCCCAGATCGTTTCTCCGGTGGACGGATCGGCGCAGACTAATTCACGTAGATTCATGTAGTAGACGCCGTTCGCATCGAGCGGACCTGTCGCCCCGATCAAGCGCTTCTGTGAATCTGCAAAGACCTGCCGCACGCCGCCCCAAGGGTGCTTCAGGCTCTGGACCTGGACGCTTGTGGTGCGAGATGCATACCCGGGAGGCAGATGGACGAGGTTTCGCCGCCAGAGAATCGCCTCGGACGCATTCTGCATCGCCTGAAGCATGTCAATTGCCACGATTTCCATTCCCATAGAGATCACCAGCAGGTGGCCGTTGATCCGGGCATGAGTCAGAGCGAAGTTCGAAGTGCTCACCCGCCGCGATCCCAAGGTGACGTTGACCACTGGGGCCCCTCGGCCGTCGCGAACGACGAACGCGTTTTGGTGTTGGTCGTAAGACAGTTTCAGACCGACCAGCGACGGGCCGCATCGTTGACGTATCTGTGAAGTGTAGGTGCGGCGATAACTGGGGAATTTGTTGACCCGATCGGCCGCCTCGGCCACTTCGGCTTTCCCACTGGGCCAAGGCTTAAGCAATGCCATGGCTTCCTTTAACTCGTGATTCGCCGTCGCTTCGGCCAAAAGCTGTTTGCCCGTCTTACCGTCCAGGCAAACAACGTCGCCCCGGCGTTCTGCCAATTGCGTGTACTCGACGGCCGCTTCTTCATACCTTTTCTCGCGTTCCAGCAGCCGAGCCAACTGGGCCGCGGCGGCGGAGCATATGGCTTCCTCCCCGCCCTGCTCCAACCGCGTCAACATCAGTTCCGCTTCCAGCAACTCGCCGGTCGTGGCCAGATTGCCGGCCAGTTTCAACCGCACCTGTTCCGCCCAAGGATGAGCGCCGAAATGCCGGACGAACTTCCGCAACGAGGATGTCTCGCCGCCTGTCATGGCAGCGTCGAGCTGCTCTCGGATCGTCTTTTCCATCTGCTCTCGATCGGCAGCGTTTGCGACGGTCAGCAGTTCTCCGATCCGTGCCTGCAGCCAGCGATCGATCCGGACACTCAGGTGACGTTCCACTCGCTCCACGTCCAATTCCGTGGCCCCGCCGCTTTCAATCGCTTCCTCTTTCAAGCGGGCGAGATCGAGGTAGGCGTCGAATGCCTTGGCAATCTCGCCTTCCTTCTGCCAACCGGCGGCCATTAGCCGCAGAAACTCGCCCCGCTGATTCGGTCGGTCCATCAGACTTTCGATTTCCTCGGCGTGCTGACGGTTCGCGGCAAAGTCGTCGCGCAGTGTGGCCAGCAGCGTACTAACGAGCAACGCACGCGTTGTGTCGTCGTCCGGCTTTAGCTTGGACGCTCTGCGAAGCGTTTCGATCGATTCGTTTCGCTTTCCCTCCTGCAGCAGCAGTTCGCCGTATCGTGCCAGCGCGTCCGCATCGTCCGGATTGTCAGCCAGCGTCGCTTCCACGCGACGCCTGAGCGGATCGGTCTGGAAGAAGGTGGACAGCCAGTCCGGCCCTTGCGAGAGGATCTCGTCGCGATAGCAGATCAGGTTGCCCAGCGCGATGGAGGTCGAACAACTGGATACTAGTTTGCCTTCGGACAAATCAATTTTCAGCAACTCGGCTCCTGCGGTTGGTAGATAGTAGTGGTGGTCGGTGTAGAACCCGCGACCACTGGGCGGATCGGGCACCGCGATCGGGGTGGACCAAGCCGGTTCTCCATCGGCCAGTTTCAGTGCGGTTACCTGACCGCTTTCGACAAAGACCGCGTTCCCTTCATGCACGCACGCGAGGTACAGCCGGTTTTCCCGTTTTTTGGGCTCCCAAACCGGCTTGCCCGTGAGCAGATCCAGGCAGTGCAGGTCGTCCGTTTCGATCGGCGTGAGCAGCACGCGGCCGTCTGCGACCGTTACGGTGGCGTCGGCCCATCGTTCGCCGACCCGCCGGTGAGGACGCCGCTGCGTGCGCATCATACCGAAACCTCTCTGCCCGCTGGGCACCTGCATTTTCCAGTACTGGTAGCCCCACAACAACGATTGCGTAGAGATGTCCACGGCGGCAATGGCCCCAGCCGAGGTTGGGCACAGCAACACGCCGCCTTCAAACGAAGGGACGGCGGCAGCCAACCGTCGAGCGCCGTCAACCGTGATCGACTGGAAGTCTGCGTGGGCCAGTTGCTGTTGCCAGAGGAGACGCCCATTGCTCGAATCGAGCACGACCAGACGGATCTCGCCGTTGAACTCGGCCAGTGCATACAGCTTGCCATGAAGCGGCAACGGCGGGCCCAGGAAGAAGCCACCGGCCAGCTTTGGCTCGTCCTCGCCGTTTTGACCGCCTACGATCCATTGCGCTGCACCCTGTCTGGCTAGGCTTAGCGAGACGAGTTGATTGTACGGCTTGGGGGCACCCGGGTGGGGCCGCGCGATTCCACCCGCCCCGATGAATACTCGGTTCTGCGAGTAGTTGCCCAACGGGGCGTAGCCCAAATCATGCAGTAGAAAGATCGACTTGCTGTCGCTGCTGATCTGCCCGTGCGCGGCATCCTCCCACAGCCGTTGATGCATTTCGTGTTCGCGTGTGATCGCCACAACGTGAAACTGCTGACTCGACTGATCGAAGCTCTGCTGTTCCTTCTCGTCCTCCCACGGCGGCCATACCCAAATCCGCTTGCCGCTGTGGAAGTCCACGCCCAGCAGTTTGCGCGGCGTGCGCATCAGAATCGTGTCCCCGACCGCCAGCGGTTGCAGAGCCGGCGGCGCGGCGCGGCCTTCATCGCGATACTGCTTGGCAAGCTTCTCGATGATCTTTTCGTCGGCCCGATCGATGCACGTGGGCACTCGCCACCGAAAGTTCATCAGCGGCGAACTGCCCACCGTTCGGGCATTCCGCTGCGCGTTGCCTCGAAAGATCACCCATTGCTCCACGTTAGGACCGAGAATTCTGCGCCGCTCGCCAATCAGTTTCTCGAACCACGGAAGCGCTTGAGCCTCATCCGCAAACATCGATACTTCTTGATCGCCCAGTCGCAGCTTCCCTCCGCCAACTCGCTGCTTGAGCACGAGTAGCGTTTCCTTCGTTTCCTCGGGCATGCTGGCGTACATCCAACACGTCGCCAATAAGATGGAAAGCTCGGGTTCGAATTGGGCGACTGCATGGGGCGTGTCGGCAACTCGCCGAAGGTACAGCGCCGCTGCCATCGGCCGTCCGCGGCCCAATTCGAATCGCCCGGCAAGGATCGACGCTTCGTAGCCAGCCCGAGTGTGCAGGAACTTGCGAATCACATCGGCCACCTTGTCCATACTCCCTTCGGCCAAGGCTTCGTCTAGCAGCGCTCGGGCGTGCGCACCGAATTGCAGTTCGTAAGCCTGGCGTCCTTCCGCCGGAAGGGATGCCAACAAACGGTGCGTCTCGGCTTTCAATTGGATCTGCCCGGATGCGTAATCCTCGTCCGGATCAAGCAGAAAGTAGTCCTGTGCATCGGCATCGTCCACGGATTCGCTCGTCAACAATTGGCCTAGCACATACGCGGCGTCGTCATATCGTTCCTCGGCTATCGCTTTTCGTGCGCGCATCAGTGGCTTTCGTACATCGCTCGGTGCGGGCTGAAACACGGAGATGACTACTTCCTTGACCTGCCCCGAGCTAGGCTGAGCGACCTGGCCTCGCACAGAAGAACCAGAAAGGACGATGCCCAACAAACCGAGCCCCAACCCGGCCTGTGGGAGGAATCCGCGTGCAAAACGCATGTGACCTATCTCCAAATGTTGATGTATACCGCTCACGGTCAGCATTAGCCGGTAGGTCCCGCTTGCCGAGCGGGACTTTCGGTCGCCACCATTCGCAGCAATCCAGGTCCCGCTCGGCAAGCGGGACTTACCGTTGCCAACCAATCATATCTTATTGGCAGTGGCGGAAATGAGCAAGAAAACTTGGCGCAACCGTCACCCCCCAAAACCACTGTATCGTTTCACGCCAAAATGGAACATCACCCTGGAAAGTATAACGAAAAAGACCAGCCAAGCCGCTTCGATCATCAGGCCATTGGCCAATTCAGGCCCGCTGACCTTTCCCAGAAAAACGGCAGATGGAAAGTAGGCCAGGTACTTCAGAGGCATCAGTTCGACCAATTGGTTCCATGGCTCCGGCAACATATCCAACGGAAACATGTGCCCCGACAGAAAGAAACTCATCAGCATGTACACGAACAGGAGGGACGTGACCTCCAGGAACCAGAAGCCGATCAAACCGATCGACATCTCCAAGAAGAAGCCTAACAGAAAGCCCATGACCAGCGACAGCACAAAGGCCGCCATGGTGGTCGCGTCCGGCCAACCGTCCACGAAATAGCCTCGACAAAAATAGAACAAAAAGACAAACGGCAGCAGGGCGACCGAATAATAGGCCACCTTGTGAGCGATGCGATTCAGCAGCAGGAACCCCACCATATCCACCGGCTGAATCAGGAACTTCTTGATTTCGCCGCTGCGAATCTGCAGAGCGATTCCGGATGCCAGGCCCGGCATGCTGGAAAACGCGCGGCTGACCATAGTCAGTAAGAAGTAGGCGACGATGTTTTCGAAATCGTAATCGGCAATGCGGGCGCCAGAATGATCTCCGCCGCCAGCGGACTCGAACACGGCCCGCCAGAGAAAGATCTGCGTAATGATTGGCAGGAATCGCATCACGGTGCCCAAGGCGAAATCGCCTCGGTACACCAATCGCTCCTCCAACGCGATACGCAGAATCGTCCACCATGTGACCGCGCGAGCCAACATCACGCTTTCCCCGCCGTCTCGGAGCCCGCAGACGCATCGGCGATGGACCGCAACTCTTCATCCACTTGCGAGAACGCTTCCGCGATGACTTCTTCCAGCGGCGGATCCTCGACGGCCACGTCGTCGACCACGTGCTGGGCCAGAATCGCCGCCAGTACGTCGGGTACCGCGCGCCGGTCGATGCGCAAGGTGACTTTGGGCGGCTGCACTTCCAATACTTGTCCGAATCGCTCGAAGCCGTTCGCCTGCTGCTCGTCGGCCAGTTGAAGCGTCACCACTTTGTGCCCACTGAAGCTGTCCACAATCCCCGACAGCGAGCCGTCGTACTTGATCTGTCCTTGGGCGATAATCACGACCCGCTTGCACAGCGCCCCCACGTCTTTCATATAGTGGCTGGTCAACAGAATCGTGATCTTCCGCTGCTGTTGGTAGTACTTCAAGAACTGTTGGATGTTGTGTTGCGCGACAACATCCAAACCGATCGTGGGTTCATCCAAGAACAACACGTCCGGCGAGTGCAGCAGGGCGGCGGTCAATTCCATCTTCATTCGCTCGCCGAGCGACAGTTCGCGCACTGGCTGCCCCAAAAGACGGCCCATGCCGAGCATCGCGGTCAATTCGTCCAGCGTCTTCTGAAACGTCTCGGGCTCGATGCGATAGATCTGTTGATGCAGGCGGAATGACTCCTGCGCGGGCAAGTCCCACCACAGTTGGTTCTTCTGGCCCATGACCAGGGCGAACCGGCGGCGATATGCGTTTTCCCGCTTCCAAGGGACATGCCCCATCACACTTGCGGTTCCCGACGTAGGATTGATGACGCCCGACAGAAGTTTCAGCGTGGTGGTCTTCCCTGCGCCGTTTGGCCCGAGAAACGCGACAAACTCCCCCTGTTCGACGTCCAGGTCGATCCCGCGCACGGCGCGAACTTCACGATACTGTCGACGGAACAGCCCGCGGACGGATGCAAGCAGTCCTTCCTTCTTCTGATAAACGCGATAGGACTTCGCCAGGTTTCTCAGTTCGATGATGGCCATTGGGGGAATGGGTGTCGCAGTGACGGCAGGGTTCGCATTTTCCTAATTACGTGGGGCACATTTTCAACGTGCCTAAGTGTGTTACTGGCACGTTGGAAACGTGCCCCACAAGATGCGCGGACTCCAGCCGCACGCAGCTACCTTGGCCGCGCAACGGCCACGCCTACAAGATCATATCCTTGGGAAGTAACGATTTCACACTTAACGATGTCTCCCGCGGACAGTTCTTCGTCTCCGCCAGTCACATACACCAGCCCATCGATATCCGGCGCATCGGCGTACGAACGGCCTACAAACACGTTTTCCTCTCCCGGAACGGCTCTATCCAAGATAACGTCCAATTGCCGTCCGACCTGTTCTTGATTCCAGGCGAACGCGATTTCCTGTTGTAGCTCCATCAAACGGTCGCGGCGTACGTTCTTCACGTCTTCAGGCAACTGATCCGTCATCCTCGCCGCCGGCGTATCCGGCTCCGGCGAGTACACAAATGCGCCCAGCCGCTGAAACCGCTGCTCGCGTACAAATTCAAACAACTCCTCGAACTGAGCGTCCGTTTCACCGGGAAAGCCGCTTATGAGAGTCGTCCGCAACACCAAGTCAGGCATCGTTTCCCGGAGCCTTCTCAAGATCTGCTCGGTCTCGCGACGCGTAACCCGTCGAGCCATTCGCCGCAGCAGGCCGTCGTTGATGTGCTGTAACGGCATATCAACGTACGGGAGGATCTTTTGCGATGCGGAAATCGTCTCCAGCAACACGTCGTCAATGTACATCGGATAGAAGTACATCAGCCGGATCCACTCGATGCCGTCAACGTCGTCCAACTCGCCGAGCAGTTGCGCGAGCCGAGGGGCATCGTACAGATCCAAACCGTACGAAGTCGTATCCTGGGCAACCAGTATCAGTTCCCGTACTCCGTCGTCAGCCAGTTGCTGCGCTTCGCTCACCACTTCTTCGATAGGTTTGCTGGCATGCTTGCCGCGCATCTTCGGAATCGCGCAGAACGTGCACATGCGGTCGCAGCCTTCGGAGATCTTCAGGTAGGCGAAATGCTTCGGCGTGACGCGAAAACGGTCCGTGTCTTCCAATGGATGAATCGGTGCAGGTTGAAACACGGCCCGCTGCTCGTGCAAGTCCCCGAGCAGCCGGTCGGCCACTTTGGTGATCTCATCGCGTGCAAAAACGCCCACCAAGGAATCGATACCAGGACGCTGTTCGAGCAGTCGCTCCTTTTGCCGTTCGGCCAGACACCCGGTGACGATCACTCCGCGAATCCGCCCGTCTTCCTTCAGTGCGAGCATCTCGTCGATGACCGAAAACGACTCCTCACGCGCCTGTTCGATAAAGCCACACGTGTTCACAACGACAAAGTCGGCACCGTCGGGTTCCTGGACCAGGTCATAGCCGTCCAGTCGCAGCAGCCCGAGCATCCGTTCGCTGTCGACGAGATTCTTCGGGCAGCCGAGGCTGACGAAGGCATAGGTGCCCTTCGATGGAAAAGGGGGCAGGTCCCCTTTCTTCTCAGAAAATGGACCTGACCCCTTTTCCAGGGCTCGTCTCTGGGATGTCAAGTGAGAGGGATCCGCGTCCAAAGCACTAACCTGCCAGTGGAGCCGGGGTACCCCAACGGCACTCCGGGCTGAGAGAAGAAAGGCCAAACCCTGTAAGATAGTCGATCTACGCCGCGTGCGAAACCGCCGATTGGTGGCCCGCCTCGCCGATCGCCTGGTCCAACTGCCACAGCAACTCGTTTGTCAGAAACGGCTTAGCCACTGCAAAAGAAGCACCGGCTGCCAACGCACGGTCGCGATCGTTGCCCCGCACAAAGTCCATCAGCGCGATTACTGGCGCGGGTCTGTGCTGCTCGACAACTTCCTCAAGAAGTCCAATCTCGTAACTGTCCGCACTTATGCCGTCCCAAATGGCGGCTGCGGCGCCGCTGGAGCGAGCGGGACTGGCGGGCGGAATCCAGACTGTGGCCAACCCGCCTTGATCGCAAGCGTCGCTCAGAGCTTCGTACATCTGAAACGTTTGGGTGTGGATAGCGACCAAGCCTTGTCGCTGGGGAAAGACCGACTCGGCGAGCCGTTCGTATTGCTCGCTTGCCGTAGCCGTGCGATGCATTCCGAGCACGCAGTAGCCCGAAACGGCGGCTTCCAGCAGTTCGATACTCATGCGAGGTCGCCACTGGTGCCAGTAGATGCGCAGAAGCCCATGCCAAGGGCGACCGGTGCGAGTTTCACCTTCGCACCAGCTTCCCAGGAGAGCTACCAGCCTGGACAACGGCGAAACGGCATGCAGCCGCTCGATTTCGCGCTGCGACAACTGCCCCGGTCGAGATTGGGCGAAGACCATCACGTCGGGCGACCGCTCGTCGTGCAGCCAAGAAAGCGCGGCGTCGACGCTATGCCGTCGCGCGAGACGGCAGTGGTGGGACAACCAACCAGCGGCATCGGCGAAATCCCGATGTCCATAGTCCCCGACCAGCAACACATGCCTTTTCTTCATCCGTGAATTCCCATGCGGCTCTGGGCCGCAACCGTGTAGGTCCCGTCTGCCGGACGGGACCTGTAAACCGACAACTCCGTCCCGTGCCTCAAAGGTCCCGTCCGGCAGACGGGACCTACTACGACTCTCCAAACAACTCGTCCTCCCGTTGCGTGATCCAGGCATGCAGCGACAGTGCATCCGCCGCTTCGCGAATGCCTGTTAAGAAAGCTGTATCATTCAACAACCGGCTCAATCGCGCCAGCGTCCTAAGATGCCCCGAATCATCCGTCGAGCATATCAAGAAAAAAACATCCGTCAGGGCGCCTCGCTCGCCACCAAACGGGAGGCCCTGATACGTCCGGCCCAACGCCAGAAGCGGTTCCGCCAAAATATTGACCATGGGACGTCGCGGGTGTAGGAGTGCCACACCGTTATCCAACGCCGTCGGATGCAAGTTCTCCCGGTCACGCACCGCTTGAGCCATTTTGGGCGCATCCCACAGCAGGCCGGTGCGCATCGCCAAATCGGCCATCTTCTCGATCACCTTGTTCCGAGTTCGGGCTTCGAGCGGCACAGCCATCGCTTCGAGCGGCAGCATTTCCGAGATCGAAATCTCCACGGGTCCTCCGCCTCTCTGTCTATCCAGCACCCCCTCCACTCGCACCAGTTCCTTCTCGTCGGACACGCCGATGCGCTCTTCCAACCAGTGATGGATTTCTGCTTCGGAAAACCGCCACTCACCAGCGATCCTGCGGCCCGGTAGCCTGCGTCGCTCCGCCATACGGAGCACCTGCGCGGGAGTCAGGTGCAGGTAAGATGCCAAGCTATTGATGTTGAAGTCTTTCGGTGCCATGAAGGTTCCCGTACGCGGCTCGAACCGATGCCGGCGATCAAATGGACAAACTGCGACGTTGCTCTCCATTTTCGACGCAATCGGGACTTCATGTCCAGTCCGACTGCATGCGGTCGCCTTTACACCTGCTGAACTTGCTCGGATAATAACTGTCTAAGTTAGAGCTGATGCCGTTGAACGCGACCACCCAACAGGATGGACTTTCAAGTCCGTCCCACTTCGGCTGAGGCTTTGACGCCCAATCGACAGCGAAATGACATCACTGCTGTCACCAAACTGCCCCGGTAGCTCAGTTGGATAGAGCGAGGGTTTCCTAAGACAAAACGGGCCTTTCTCGGAACCCTTGAAAACGCAGGGAAACCCAATAAAAACAAGGGTTAAACGCGTTTCGGCCGCTTT
>JADHUC010000077.1 GCA_016784735.1 Pirellulaceae bacterium
TGCTTGCGCGGCTTGACAGTGACACTCAACTGGCCCCGCAACAACCAACGATTCCGGTGCCCGGTAACGGTCGCCCAGTCGCTTGGCAAAACCCTATTCCGCCGATGCTTCAGCCCGAGGAGGACCGAGACCGGCGAGTGCGGCTTCGATACTTGGACGGCAAATTGCAGGTCCAGCGTTGCGGCCGTGCCCCAGACAGAAAATGGGAGACCGCTGCCGTTGACAAAGAGGTGGTCGGGTACGTTCATCCGGGTGGGGGAGGCAAGGATCAGTGGTACCACCGTTACGAACGCCGCTTTGATCGTCTGCTGCGGTTCCGGGCAAAGCCATCGCCACTGGCGGTTACGTTCGACACTTCAAGTGGCCTGCGGCTCGGAGCCAATGAGATCGTCCTGCGTGTGGCCAATGTCAGCGACAAGCCGCTTGCGATTGTTGCGCAGCTTGATTTCTACCGTCCCGAGGTGTCTCGCGCGGGCAGGCCGCAAGAGGTCGTCGTGCCACCCGGACAGGAAGAGACACTGCGTTTTAGTCTTCTGTTGGAAAAGGAAGGCGGCGGATTGGCTGGCCTCAGCTTGGTCGCGGGCGGCGATTCGTTCTGGATTCCACTGCTCACGCACGTGGAAGATGTGACTGGGGTGCTACGAAGCATCGCGCAAATCCTCGTCGACACGCCCGACGCTGCTGCGGCCGAACGATTGGCTGTTTTGACTCGCGAGGCCGAAGATTCTGCGAACGCTTCTGGGGAGAATTGGCGGCGACTATTCGTGGACGTTTCACGACTCCGCGACGAATTGCTCCTGCGCCGTGTTCACTTCGACACACTGCTGTTCGTCAAACGCAAGCCCTATTTCTCCGAACAACCGTTCATGGACGCCCATCATTTGTTTAATCGGCCTGGCGGGGGCATCTATCGTCTTTCGCCCGTTCGACCGGATGGGAAGGTGACGCCGGTGGTCGATTCGATGGGCGATGGTGTCTATCGCGACGCGTGCCTACATTTCAGCGCCCAGCGATTGCTGTTTTCCTTCGGCAACGGCTCGGATCAATGGGACGGCGGCCAGAGCTATGACCTTCATGAAGTGGGCGCCGACGGCACGGGCCTGCGGCAGTTGACCTCGGGGCCGAAGAACGATTGCGAGCCGTTCTACCTGGCTGACGATCGCATCGGCTTCACTTCGGATCGCTCCGAGCATTATGTGATGTGCGGCGGTAACCGGCATTCGCCCACGTTGTTTGTGGCGGAGGCGGACGGCTCGGACGTCCGGCAGTTGAGTTACAACGTCTTCAACGACTTCAACCCTACGGTGTTGCCGGACGGGCGAATTCTGTACAGCCGTTGGGAATACAACGAACGTAGCGTCACGTCTCTGCACAATCCCTTCACGATGAACCCCGATGGAACTATGGTCGCGCCGTTTTACGGCAACGCGACCATTCGGCCCAACGTTGTGATGTTTCCGCGCCCGGTACCGGGAAGCCACAAAGTGATGGCCCTGCTCACCGCTCACCACGGCCAGACACATGGGCCCATCAGTTTGATCGACGTGCGGCGGGGACCTGATGGCGAAGAGCCACTGGAGATCCTCACGCCCGGCCTTCCTTTGATGGGCGAGCATGCCGACGACAGCCGCTACGGCTGGTTCAGTGATCCCGTGCCACTTTCGGAATCGACCTATCTTTGCTCCTACACGCCCACTGTATTGCCGTGGCTCGAACGTAGCTGGGCCCTGTACGTAGGCGATCGTCACGGCAATCTGGCGCTGGTGTATCGCGATCCGATGATCTCCTGTGCCGAACCGATACCACTGGTGCCGCGCTTGCACCCCCACTCGCGCCCCTCGGCTTTGGCGGCTACTGACGCGACCGAGGCCGAGGCCACGTTGGCCCTGGTCGATGTCTGTGACGGGCTTCCCGAAATCTCTCGCGGGACAGCCAAGTTTCTGAGGATCCTGGAGGACGTGCCGCGGAAATCCGTGCGGCGAGGCGGCGTGGTACTGACCTCGGGCACGCAGATTTTCACTATCAAGCGTGTCCTGGGGACTGTACCGATCGAGTCCGACGGTTCGGCGTGTTTTGTTGTTCCTGCCGACCGAAATGTCTATTTCGAGGTACTGGACGCCCAACAGCAGGAGATCCAACGGATGCGAAGCGTTGTTTGCCTGCGGCCCGGCGAACAACGAACCTGTATCGGCTGCCACGAGCCGAAGAACGCGGCGCCACCGAATCGTCCGCTGGCCGCGCTCGGTCGGGAGCCGAGTCGGCCCAAGCCGCCTCCGTGGGGTACCAAAATCGTTAGTTTTCTCCGGGATGTACAGCCGCTGATCAACGACAAATGTACCGGCTGCCACACGCACGATCGCTTCGCGTGCGGCGTCATTCTGACCGATGACCTGAGCGATCAATTCACGATCGCGTACGAGGAACTGCTGCCGTATGTGAGCGCGGCAAACGCAAACCGCTGGGACCATCCCGACGACGTCTACCCCCAACCGCCTTTCACCTACGGATCGACGGTTTCCCCCCTGACGAAACTACTGGACGCGGGCCACCATGACGTCGAATTGACGGAAGACGAGCGATTGCGGCTGGTGAATTGGATCGACGCCAACGGAGTTTACTACGATCGCTATGAGTCCGATGCGTATGGCCCGAAACGCAACATCTTCATCGGTTCGCCGAGAGACGCCATGAACGAAGTCCACAAGCGGCGCTGTGCGACCTGCCACGGCGCGCACGATGGACGGCACGACACATGGTGGCTTTCGATCAGTCGGCATGACGTGAAAATGAGCCGGGCCCTGATGGCACCACTGGCCCAAGCGGCCGGCGGCTGGCAGCGTTGCGGCGAGGCCGTGTTCACCGATACGAATGATCCCGATTACGCAAAGTTGCTCGGAGCGATGACCACGCTCCACGAATTGCTGGCCAAGCGACCTCGGGAGGATCTGCTTTCGATCGCCGGGACCGACGCAGAACGGCAGAAGGTAGAACTTCCCCCGCCACCGCCTCCGCGGAAGCGAACCGGGCCTGAACTGCCTCCGGGTGAATGGGCTTACTTGAGCGATCTTCCGTGGCAGTCTGCTAGCGCGGGTTGGAGCTCGAATGGCGACAAGCTTCCTCGGCGCGATCGCGACGCGCAGGACAACCTCCTGCAACTTGGCGGGCGGCGATATCGCAAAGGCATCGGTACCCACGCACCATCGGAGATTGTGTACAGCCTTGACGGCAAACACGATCGTTTCCAGGCGATCGTCGGCGGTGCTGAGGCACGCGGTACGGTTGTGTTTCAGGTTTTCGGCGACGACAAACTGCTGTTTGATAGCGGATTGATGCACGGCATGCGCGGTACGAAACCGATCGACGTCGGCATTGTTGGCGTGAAGCGTCTTCGGCTTGTCGTCACGGATGCCGGAGACAACTATTTCTCCGACATGGCCGACTGGGTCGACGCACGCTGGCGGAAAGCAGGTTCGGCCAGCATGCCCCCTGATCAAGCGGACGATTAACCTCAATGCCATCACCGCCATGAGCGCCTCGCGTAGGTTCGGAACCCGACGCCGCTCACATTGTTGGCGGATTCTGCCGTTTTTCTGTCTGCGGCGGCTCAGTCGCTCAAGCTGGAAGCTTCGGTGGTCGAACAACTTCCTTATGTTCTCAATTCATGCCGTGGCGCGTTCTGCGCCGGCCAGCCGTGCGGCACTCATCCCCATGTGAATGCGGGTAGTGTGGTTGAGCCTGAGAGGATCGGCGGTATCATTGAGGGGTTGAGGAGATTCGCGATCCCTGTGTTGGTGTGGGGAACCGTCAAAGAACTTCTGGTCAACGATTTACGGATGGTACCGCCGGGCAGCCGCTGCTGAAGGTTCCCCCCGAAAAAGGCACCCTAAGGTCGTTGATGTGCAGCGGCGGGAAACGAGCACGCCTTGGGAATCTTTGGGCGAGCTTCACCGGTTGAGGCTCGTTCTCCGGTCTACAGCAGTCGATCTGCCGCAGACAGCATATATCCGTATAGCTCGATTGAGGAGAGTCACGTGAGTAATGGGAATTGGGTCACGTTAGAAGGGAACGAGGCGACGGCCAACATCGCCCATCTGGTCAATGAGGTGGCGGCGATCTATCCGATCACGCCCTCATCCGGCCTGGGCGAGATGCCGGACGCGTGGGCTAGTGCCGGGAAGAAGAACATCTTCGGCGCTATCCCAAATATCGTGGAGATGCAAAGCGAGGCCGGTGCCGCAGGTGCGGTCCACGGTTCGTTGCAGGGAGGTGCCTTGACGACCACGTTCACTGCGTCGCAGGGCCTCCTGCTGATGATTCCGAACATGTTCAAGATCGCGGGCGAATTGACCCCGACGGTCTTTCACGTCACCGCTCGCACGATTGCCACACACGCGCTGTCGATCTTTGGCGACCACAGCGACGTGATGGCGTGCCGCTCGACCGGTTGGGCCATGTTGGCTTCTGGATCCATCCAGGAAGCGCAGGACATGGCCTTGATTGCCCACGCTGCGACCTTGCATGCCAGGGTGCCGTTCATCCACTTCTATGACGGCTTCCGCATTTCGCACGAAGTGAACAAGATCCAGCAACTGACCGAGGACGATTGCCGGGCGATGATCGACATGGAGGCGGTACACGCGCATCGCCAGCGAGCCATGAGTCCTGTGAATCCCGTGCTCCGCGGCACTGCCCAGAATCCCGATCATTTCTTCCAAGCCCGCGAAGCCTGCAATCCCTACTATCTGAAGACGCCTGGGATCGTTCAGCAGGCGATGGACAAATTCGCCGAACTGGCCGGTCGCCAGTACCACTTGTTCGACTACGTAGGTGCACCCGATGCCGAGCGGGTCATTGTGATCATGACATCGGGCTGCGGCGTGGTCGAGGAAACCGTCGACAAGCTGGTGGACGAAGGCGAGAAGGTGGGGCTAGTCAAGGTTCGATTGTTCCGGCCTTTCGACAGCGCCGCCATGGTCGCAGCCTTGCCCGCGACGGTCAAAGCGATTGCCGTGCTGGACCGCACCAAGGAGCCGGGGGCTGCCGGCGAGCCGTTGTATCAGGATATCTTGACAGCCGTGGCCGAGTTTGGGTCTCGGGAAAACGGTGGGCTGCCGCGTATCGTCGGTGGCCGCTATGGACTGTCGTCCAAGGAGTTCACGCCGGCGATGGTCAAGCCGATCTTCGACGAGTTGAGGAGCGACCAGCCGAAAAACCACTTCACCGTCGGTATCAACGACGACGTGACTCAAACGAGCCTCGATTACGATTCGTCGTATTCGACCGAGGCCGAGGACACTACGCGAGCCGTTTTCTTTGGGCTGGGCAGCGACGGCACGGTCGGCGCGGTTCGCAATTCGTGCAAGATCGTCGGCGAAAATACGCCGCTGCACGCCCAAGCTTATTTTGTGTACGATTCGCGAAAGGCAGGCTCGCTGACCGTTTCTCACTTGCGAATCAGCCCAAGGCAAATCAAGGGTTCGTACTTGGTGCACAGCGCCAACTTCGTGGCGTGCCATCAGCCGCACTATCCGGAACGGTTAGACATTTTGGCGATGGCCGAACCGGGCGCGACATTCCTGTTGAACAGCGCCCACGGCCCCGACGATGTGTGGGACACGCTGCCGGCGGAGACTCAACAGCAGATCATTGACAAGAAGCTGAAATTCTATGTGGTGGACGCGTACCACGTTGCCCGCGAGGCCAAGATGGGCGTCCGCATCAACACGGTCATGCAGACCTGCTTTTTCAAGCTGGCCGGTATGCTGCCCGAGGACGAGGCGATTGCCCAGATCAAGGACGCGATCCAGAAGACCTACGGCAAACGCGGCGAGACGGTGTTGCAGCGCAATTATGCGGCTGTCGACGGCGCCGTGGACGCTCTGCGGGAGGTCAAGGTCCCCGACCAAGTCACGTCGACCAAGCACTGCGTCGCAGCGGTGCCGGAGCACGCGCCCGACTTCGTCAAGAATGTGCTGGGCGAGATTATTGCCAACCGTGGTGACGACCTGCCGGTTAGCGCTTTTCCGGCTGACGGCACGTTCCCGACGGGCACAACGCAATACGAGAAACGCAGCATCGCCCAGGACATCCCGATTTGGGACTCGAAATGGTGCTCCCAGTGTGGCCAGTGCTCATTGGTCTGTCCTCACGGCTGCATTCGCATGAAGGTGTTCGACGCCTCCGAGGGGAACGGTACCCCAGAAGGCTTCGAAGCGGTCGACGCCCGCGGCAAGGATTTTCCGGACATGCAGTTCCGCCTTCAGATCGCGCCGGATGACTGCACGGGCTGCGGCGTGTGCGTGGACGTCTGCCCGGCCAAGAATAAGGAGGCCGCCGGTCGCAAGGCCATCAACATGGAATGGAAGCTCGATCACCTGGCTCGCGAGCAGGCCAATTGGGAGCACTTCCTGAAAATTCCCGAAGTGGACCGCAACAAGGTGAAGGTCGATTCGATCAAAGGCTCGCAGTTGCTCGAGCCATTGTTCGAGTTTTCCGGTGCGTGTGCTGGATGCGGCGAAACGCCGTATGTCAAGCTGATCACTCAGTACTTCGGCGATCGCATGATGATCGCCAACGCAACGGGCTGTTCGTCGATCTACGGCGGCAACCTTCCCTGTACGCCGTATACCACGAACAAGGAAGGCTGTGGACCGACCTGGTCCAATTCGCTGTTCGAGGACGCGGGCGAGTTCGGCTTTGGCATGCGATTGGCGGTGGATCAGCAAATCCAGTACACCAACGAATTGCTGAAGCGTTTGGCGGGTCAACTGGGCGACGAGTTCGTCACGGCTTTGATGACAAACCCGCAAGAGACCGACGAGCAGATTGCCCAGCAGCGAGCCCAGGTGGCCGACTTGAAGAAACGGCTGACCGAGATCGACGATGCCGATGCTAAGAACCTGATGGCTTCGGCCGATTACTTGATCCGGCGGAGCATTTGGACCTTCGGCGGCGACGGTTTTGCCTACGACATCGGGTTTGGTGGACTGGATCACGTCTTCGCCTCCGGGCGCGACTTGAACATCCTGGTGATGGATACCGAGATTTACTCGAACACCGGTGGCCAGGCGTCCAAGGCGACGCCGCGCGGGGCGGTGGCTAAGTTCGCCGCGGGTGGTAAGCCCGCTGGAAAGAAGGACTTGGGCATGATCGCCATGTCCTACGGGATCGTGTACGTGGGCCAGATCGCCATCGGTGCCAATCCGCTTCACGCCATTCGTACGATTCGTGCGGCCGAGGCGTACCGAGGCACCTCGTTGATCATTGCCTACAGTAACTGTATCGGTCAGGGCATTAACATGACCACCGCGATGACTCATCAGAAGGATGCGGTTCGCTGTGGCTACTGGCCGGTATACACATTCGATCCGCATGAAGAGGACCGACCGCTCAAGCTGGCCAGCAAGAAACCGGTGGGCAGTTTCAAGGAGTTCGCTCTCCAAGAAGGCCGTTTTGCCATGCTTGCCCGGTCGAAACCGGAGGAATCCGATCGGTTGCTTGAGATGGGCCAACGCGACATCCGCAGGCGATGGCATATGTACGAAGCATTGGCCGGCGTCGATCGTGCGGTGGCCGAGGAATTGGCGGGCAAAGCGTCGTCCGACGACGCAAGCGACACGAAAGACGAAAAGGAGGTGAAAGCATGAGTGTAGATCTTAGCACCACATATTTGGGCCTGAAACTGAAGAACCCCTTGGTCGCTGCCGCCAGCCCACTGTCGCAGAAAGCCGATGGCATCAAGCGATTGGAGGACGCCGGACTCGCTGCCGCGGTGATGCCGTCGTTGTTCGAGGAGCAGATCGTCCACGAAGACACGGCGCTCAGCGACCTGCAGGACTTCGGCACCGAAAGCTATGCCGAGGCATTGTCTTTCTTCCCAGAGCCGCAGGAGTACCGTACGGGGCCGCAGGCTTATCTTGATACCATCGAGCAAGCCAAGAAGCGTGTCGCGATACCCGTGATTGCCAGTCTCAACGGTACCGAGATGGGCAGTTGGACTCGCTACGCCAAGTTGATGCAGGAGGCCGGCGCGGACGCGCTGGAGTTGAACATCTACTTTGTGGCCACGGATGCCGACATGACCAGTTCGGACATCGAACAGCGGTACGTGGACCTGACGGCTGCAGTCAAAGAGACGCTGTCGATTCCGTTGGCGGTGAAAATCGGCCCGTTCTTCAGCGGTTTTCCGAATCTTGCCGGCCGATTGGTCGAGGCGGGTGCGGACGGCCTAGTGCTGTTCAACCGGTACCTCGATCCGGACATGGATCTGGAAGCCTTGCAGTTCAAGCCAACCCTGCTGTTGAGCACACGCGACGAACTGCGTCTGCCCATGCGATGGATCGCCATTTTGCGTGACCAGGTGTCCGCATCGCTGGCCGCGACCAGCGGCGTCCACTACACGGAAGACGTTATCAAAGTCCTTCTGGCCGGGGCAGACATCACCATGATGGCGTCCGCGCTGCTGCAACGCGGTGTCGGGTATGCCGGGCAACTGCTCGAAGAACTGGTAAATTGGCTGGAGGAAAACGAATACGAGTCCGTCGAGCAACTGAAGGGTAGCATGAGTCGTGTTCGTTGTCCGGATCCCAGCGCCCTGGAGCGGGCGAACTATACCAAGGCCCTCGTGTCTTACACGACAGAAGGCGTGTAGGCGCCCGGCCAGCAGCTATCGCAGATTTCGAAACCCGGCTTTTCCGAAAAAGCCGGGTTTCTGCGGCCACGCTAGGTCCCTTTCAAAAAGAAAGAACGACCAATGTCCAAAGCACCTTCCTTTCCAACGATTACCACCGAAATCGCCGGTGTGCCCGTCACGGATCTCGCCAAGCGTTTTGGCACGCCCGTATATGTCTATGACGCCGCGAAGATTGTTGAACGGATCGAGGATCTGAGGGCATTCGACGTCATTCGGTATGCACAGAAGGCGTGCTCGAATTTAGCCATTCTGGATCTGGTGCGCCGATGCGGTGCGGCGGTCGACACAGTTAGCACCAACGAAATCCGTCGGGCCCTTGCCGCTGGATTCCAGCCGCACGGCAATCCGCCACCGATCGTTTACACGGCGGATATCTTCGATCGCGAATCGCTGCAAGTGGTCATCGACCACGACATACACGTGAACGTCGGTTCGCCCGACATGATCGACCAGTACGGTGAAGTCGCGCCGGGCCGCAATATCACCATGCGGATCAACCCCGGCTTCGGCCACGGGCACAGCGAAAAGACGAACACGGGCGGCGATCACTCGAAGCACGGCATCTGGCATGAGCAACTGGACGACTGCTTGCGACGGGCGGACCAATGGGGACTGGGGGTCACCGGGCTACACATGCATATCGGGTCGGGCACCGACCTGGACCACTTAAAGGATGTCTGTGTCGCCATGGAAAAGGCGGCGTTGACGGCAGGGCGAACGATCACCACGATCAGCGCGGGCGGCGGCCTGCCGATTCCGTACGAAGAAGACGAATCGTACATCGACCTCACCGAGTATTTCCGCTTGTGGGATGAAACGCGAAAGCGTTTGGAAGGCGAGTTCGGTCACGAGGTGACGCTGGAAATCGAACCGGGGCGTTATGTATCCGCGGAAAGCGGCTATTTGATCGCCGAAATCCGAGCCGTCAAGCGACAAGGCGACAATCTTTTCTACTTGGTAGACGGCGGATTCAACAACCTCGCGCGGCCGATCCTCTACGGTGCCTACCACCCAATAGCCATCGCACCGGCCGACGGCGATACAGCGCGACCTCTCGAAGAGGTGGCGATTGGCGGTCCCCTGTGCGAATCTGGCGACATCTTCACGCAGGAGGAAGGCGGCTACGTCTCGAAGCGGTCCCTGCCGGTGGCTGGGGTTGGAGACTACTTGGTGATCCAGTGCGCGGGTGCGTACGGTTCTGTGATGGGGTCGAACTACAACTCGAAACCAATGTGTGCCGAAGTGCTCGTCCGCGACGAACAGACGCACCTAATCCGCGCCCGCCAGACGTTCGAAGACCTGGTCCGCAACGAGGCCATTCCTTCCGTAGTAGCAGCGACGGAGTGACCGTCGTTCGACCGCAGAAAAACGGGTTTTTCGGGATATTTGGTGGCCGCTTTTCGGTCGCCCCGAAAGGGGCCATAACATGTCAGCCCAGGGCAGAGCTTCCGCGGCCGTAACCGCGGAAGCGCCGCCCTGGGTAGTCGATGCACCAACACGGCAGCCCTGAAAGGGCGAAACAAACAGCGCCGTCCTTTCTGTTCCGCCCTTGCAGGGCTACGGAAACTAATGGATCCTGTACCCAGGGCGGCGGCAACGCTCGCAAGGCTCGTGTTGCCTTGCCCTGGGCTGATATGTTCGGCCCCTTCGGGGCAGTTCCAAGGAAAACGTACCAGGGATCAGCCACTAAGACTCCTGAAGAACCGAAGGTCGGGCCAAACGAACGTGGGCGCACGTTTTCAATGCTGAACTGTGCTCGTTTGGGCATATTCAGCCTGACGCCCGGTGTGCCCCCTTCGGACCGTCGTCCCTGAACACCCTCAGCGACCGTGCATACTCAGCCACTTCGTTGATCGCCTGCAGCATGAGGTCGCGATGGATTTCGTGTACGTCCAGCGGCTGACCAACGCCGCGCAGCATGGTCAGAGTTAACCTGCCGCCTAGATGCTGACGAAACTCCTCCAGTCCGTCAAACAATGTGCGAGTGTCGTGCAGATAAGGATCGTCCAACGGCAAGCCCAGATCCGCCAGACAGCGCAGCACCCGCTTGGCATCATTGTGAGGCAGCCCCAGTGCCAGCGACGAATACACCGTGTCGATGGCCACGCCCAGTGCCACCGCCTCGCCGTGCCGAAGCTCGAAATCGCTCATCGCCTCCAGTTTGTGGGCAGACCAATGTCCAAAGTCCAGCGGGCGGGCCTCCAGCATTTCGAAGGGATCGCCGCCATTAGCAATGTGGTCCATATGCAACTGCGCGCATTGCTGAATCATGGGCAGAGCCGCCGACATGTCACGCCCGCGAATCGACTGGGCCGAACTGCACAACTGGTGGAACATCGACGCGTCTTTCAGCAGCGACACTTTGACCGCTTCGGAAAAACCGCACAGAAAGTCGCGGTCTGCCAAAGTGCTCAGCAGTTTTGCATCGTTGATGACGGCCCAGGGCACGGAGTAGCAGCCCAGCCAGTTCTTCTTGCGAAACAGATTGACTCCGTTCTTTACACCGATCCCGGAGTCCGATTGACTGAGCGTGGTAGTGGGCAAACGCACCATTCGCAGGCCCCGATGCGCGATCGACGCGGCGAAGCCCACCGCATCCAGGACGGCTCCGCCACCGATGACAACGGCATAGCTGCGCCGGTCAAGATCTGCCTTGTTGAAAACCTTCAATATCTGCGCCAGTCCCTGGACATCGTTCTTGATGTCTTCGCCGCCAGGGACCGTTTGCATGGCGCCTACGGGAATCACTTGATTCCCCAACGCTTCGGTGAACTTCGTGATCCTCGTTTCCAGGTCAGGGTGTGCTGCCGCTACGTTCGCATCCACCCAGAATTGCACGCGCGCGGGTTGCCCCTCGGACGGTTCCAATACATCCGAAAGAACGTGCCACTCGGCGTCGAACACGTCTTGAGTAAAACGTAACCGATGAACGAACGGCACAGATAGTGCGACATCCAGCGCAAAGGGCTCTTGATCCTGGCTCACGATGTTCCTGTCTGTTGGTAGGAATCGTTTGGTTCGAGGCGGAAAGGTAGGTCCCGCTTGCCGAGCGGGACCTGGGCATGCTGACCGACTACTCAATTCAAGGTCCCGCTCGGCAAGCGGGACCTACCCTAGCCTCCTCCGCCGTCGAGACGAACGGCGTGGGGACACCTCGCTGGGAGGATCCATACCCTCTACTCTAGCCTCATCAGTGGATGCAATGCAAGGACGGTGCAGGGCGGAGTGCGTGATTGGAGAATGCGGCAGAATCGCCTAGAATCTGTATCTCTAACAGATTCGAGCCCCTCTTGGTGGAGACGACAGCCATGACCGAAATCAATCGTAGAGGTTTCTTACACACGACGGCACTCGCAAGTCTATCGGCCGCGGGCGTTTGCCTTTCCAGAGGTACAGTTCACGCAGGCGAGCAGAAGCGAAAGTTCACGATGGACCTCGTTTGCGGTGCGATCGGCGTTCGGGCCGATCAGGTGCAGGCAATCGACTTGGCCCATAAGTACGGTTTCGAGTCAATGGCTCCTTCCGCGCAGTATTTATCTCGCCTTTCGGACAGTGAAACAGAGGAACTTCTCGGCACGATGAAACAGAAGAATTTGGTCTGGGGTTCCGCCGGGCTGCCGGTCGACTTCCGCCGCGACGAGGAACGATTCCGCGCGGGGCTGGAGGGTCTGCCCGAATTGGCCAAGGCGATCCGACGCGCAGGAGGATCTCGCGTCAACACGTGGCTACGTCCTAGCCATGACACGCTGACGTACGTATCGAACTTCAAGCAACACGCCCGGCGATTGGGCGAGATTGCCAAGGTACTGGCCGACCACGACCTGCGGCTCGGCCTGGAGTATGTCGGGCCGAAAACGTCGTGGACTGGCTCGCGCCATACGTTCATCCACACGATGGCCGAGACGAAGGAGTTGATCGCCGAAATCGGCCAGGGCAATGTCGGCTTTGTGTTGGATAGTTGGCACTGGTACACGGCTCATGAGACCGAACAGGACTTGCTGTCGTTGACCGGTGACGACGTCGTCGCCTGCGATCTGAACGATGCACCCGCCGGAATTCTTGTGGACGAGCAGATGGACGGCTCGCGCGAGTTGCCGGCGGCTACTGGCGTGATTGATCTAAAGGCATTCCTTGGGGCTCTGATTCAGATTGGCTACGATGGTCCTGTGCGTGCCGAGCCGTTTAATAAGAAGCTGAGGGACATGGACAACGAACCAGCCATGGCCACGACGGCCGCTGCCATCAAAAAGGCATTTGCGCTCGTTTCCTGACGTTGCAATGCGGATGCTACTTGCGTAGAACAAGTAATCGTGAGCGAATCGGCGCCCTCGTTTAACCCGAAACCGGAGGCGATGGCGGGCGGTGCATTAGACCGTCCATAGGTTGCGCCCGCCGTCGCCTCCGGCTTCGGGTTAAACGATATCAGGCAACCACACCAAGAGGAGAACCCAATCATGAGAAAATGGCAAGAGCTAACATTGGGCATCGTTGCGATTGCGTTGGTCGCAATGACACTACCTGCAACCGCCGCTGAAAAAGAAGGCTTTGTTTGCCTTTTCGATGGCAAGACGCTCGAAGGCTGGGTCCAGCACAACGGCACGGCAACGTATTGTGTGGAAGACGGGACGGTTTTCGGCAAGACGACCGAGGGAAGCCCGAACTCGTTCCTGTGTACCGAAAAGGATTACAGTGATTTCGAGCTGTTGTTCGAGGTGAAGGTCGACGACCAGCTCAACTCGGGCGTCCAGATTCGATCCGAAAGCAAGCCGGAATTCAACAACGGCCGGGTCCACGGCCCGCAGGTGGAAATTGCGGTCAACGGCACGGCGGGTTATGTCTACGGCGAAGCGTTGAAGACCGGTTGGCTGAGCGAGGATCGCTCGGATCCGAAGGCGGCTGCGGCTTTCAAGAAGGGCGAGTGGAACAAGTATCGCGTCCTGGCCGTGGGCAAGTCGATCAAGACCTGGGTGAATGACGTGCCGGTGGCGGATTTGGTTGACGAGAAGAGCAACATGGGCTGCGGTTTCATCGGACTCCAGGTTCACGGGATCGGCAAGGGCACCGGCCCCTACGAAGTGCGCTGGAGAAACATCTCGATCAAGGACATGTCCAAGTAAGCACCCAGCCAGGAATCCCTTTGAAAATAAGAAACCCGGCTTTTCGAAAAAGCCGGGTTTCTGGACACACACTTAGCATGAGCCATTTCCCCGACTTCGCGACGTTCCGCCGCCTGGCCCAGGACCACCAATTGATCCCCGTGTATCGGCGACTGGTCAGCGACACGTTGACGCCGGTCAGCGCCTTTCACAAGATCGACTCGGGGGGCAGTGCGTGCCTGTTCGAAAGCGTCATCGGCGGCGAGAAGGTCGGCCGCTACAGTTTCCTGGCATCGGAGCCGTTCTTGGTCCTCTCGGCCAGCGGCTCCACCGTCTCGGTTTCCGACGGCGAGGGAACTCGCCAGTACACCGCCGCGGATCCTCTGGAAGAATTGCGACGTCTTCTGAGCGACCCGAAAGCAGCCTTGTTGCCCGAATTGCCGCCCTTTGGCGGCGGTGCGGTGGGGTACGCCGGCTACGACGTGGTTCGCTACGTGGAGGACCTTCCCAACGCTCCGGAGGACGATCGCGGGCTGCCGGATCTGTCATTCGCTTTCTACGATCGCATGATCGTGTTTGACAACATCAGCAAGACGATGTACGTCGTAGCGAGCGCACGATTGGACGACGAAAGCGACGTGGAGAAGGCGTACCACGAGGCATGTGGCCGTGTTGACGCCACCGTCGAGGAGTTGTCGCGGCCGGGTGCGGACCTTGTTTACGCCGACATTACGACTGGTGGCGAGCCGTCAGTGTCGTTCCAGTCGAATTTCCGCCAGGAGGACTTCGAGGCGGCGGTTCGCAAGTGCGTCGAATACATCGAAGCGGGCGATATTTTCCAGGTTGTCATCAGCCAGCGACTGGAACTGGAACTGCAAACGGACCCATTCGAGATCTACCGGACGTTGCGAGTGGTCAATCCAAGTCCGTTCATGTTTTTCTTGCGGACGCCCGAGGTCACGTTAGTCGGTAGTTCGCCGGAAGTCATGTGCCGAGTGGTCGATGGCGTCGTAACCGTGCGACCGCTGGCCGGCACGCGGAAACGGGGGGAAACAGAAGAGGAGGATCGGCGATTAGCCGAGGAGCTTTTGGCCGACCCGAAAGAACGAGCCGAACACGTGATGCTGGTCGACTTGGGCCGCAACGACGTCGGCCGAGTCGCGAAATATGGCACTGTCGATCTATCCGACGTAATGGTGATCGAGCGTTATAGCCATGTGATGCACATTACGTCGAACGTGGCCGGTACGCTGGAAGACGGCAAAGACGCCTTCGATGCACTGAAGGCATGCCTACCTGCTGGCACCGTTTCCGGCGCCCCGAAGGTCCGCGCCATGGAAATCATCGACGAGTTGGAACCGCATCGACGCGGCCCCTACGCCGGCGCCGTGGGTCATTTGGACTACCATGGCAACATGGACACGTGCATCGCGCTGCGAACGATCGTCGTGCAAGGGAACAAAGCCTACGTGCAGGCCGGCGCGGGCATTGTGGCCGACAGCAAGCCGGAATCTGAATACCAAGAGACGTTGAACAAGGCACGCGGACTGCTGAAAGCCATCGAAATCACCGAAGAACGCTTGAAGGCCGGCGCTTCCGGGAATTGATCCCAACCTACGGCTACGGTCGTTGTTTTCGGGACGTGTGCCACTGTTGGGAATCGGACCAGCCATCCACCGTCCCCGACTCACCACGATTCCCAGCAGTGCTGCGCCGCGCACCGGCGCAACACTGCTCGAAACGATGGAAAGCGATCGGACAATGGTAGGCTCTCGTCGTTTCGAGCAGTGGCACACTGAGCACAAGTTTCCCAAGCCGGAGCTTGGGAACCAGAGAAGAATTGAAGACGCCTCCTCGTTGCGCGGCGTACCATCTCTTATCCGAATACTCTGGCCTCGACCTTCTTCATGTACTCGATGCTCTCACGAGCCAGAGCTTCCGGCCCGGGCGAATAGTCGAAGACTTCGACCGAGACCCAGCCGCGATACTTGATGTCGCGAAGGGCCTCGAAGATGGGCACAAAATCCAGATCGCCCATGCCTGGTCCCCGGCGATTGGCGTCGTTGGCGTGGAAGTGGATCAGCCACGATCCGTGCTTGCGAATCAACTCGGGTATCGGTGTCGACTCGCTGACCATTGCCTTGCAGTCCAAGAGCAGTTTGCAGTTCGGCGAATCGACCATCTCGGCCAACTCGACCGTATCCGCGGCCGTGACCATGAAATTGGTGGCCGTGCCCAGCGGTTCCAGGGCCAGCATGATTTCCAGCTTCTCCAGCGTGGGCATTGCCCCGCGGAATACCTCGGCTGCGTACTTCATGCCTTCGTCGCGGCTCACGCCCGGCAGCAGGTTTCGCTGCTGGGGCGACCCGAACACCATCACGTCACCGCCCAGTTCGCTGCAAAACTTGGCCAACTCGCAAAGGTATTCGGTCGTCTTGCGGCGCACAGCGGCATCGGGATGGGTCAGGTGAAGCCCCTTTGTCCTGGCCAGCAGCCAGTGCAATCCGACGATCCGGATCTTCGCTTCGTCTGCATGTTTGCGAAGCGCTGTTCGCTCCTTGCGCGAGATGTCGGTCACGTAGTTCGATATGGTAAATGGAGCAATCTCCACGCCGCCGTAGCCGCACTCGGCGATGAACTTGAAGATCTTCTCCTGAGGCCAATCCTGAAACGTCTCGTTACATTTGGAGTATTTCAAACGGACCGGATTTTCAGCACCGAACACGTTGCGAGCGGCTTCAGAACCGGCAATGGCGACGGCGCCAAGACTTGCAGCGCCCTTCAGAAACGTGCGACGTGACTGACTGGACATGAGCGGCTCCTTTTCTGATTGGTGTCGTTACATGGAGAGCCTGTGAAAAAAATGTTGGAGTTCACGCTTTAGCGTGTCTTCGAAAGCACGCTAAAGCGTGAACTCCAACGACGTACAAGGTCACAGGCCCTTTTCCGCCAGATGCCGTTCTGCGTCCAACGCGGCCATGCAACCGGTTCCAGCGGACGTGATGGCTTGGCGATAGTAATCGTCGGCCACGTCGCCCGCGGCGAACACGCCTTCCGCGCTAGTGTATGTGCGGAACGGCGTCGTCCACTTGATATAGCCCTTCTCGCTGAGTTCCAGTTTTCCGCTCAGAAACGCCGTGTTCGGCGTGTGGCCGACAGACACGAACATCCCAGCGACTTCCCACTCTTTCGTTGAATCGTCCTTCGTGCTCCGTAGCCGAATGCCGGTGACGCCGTCTTCCTCGTTACCCAACACTTCGTCAACGACGTAACTCCAGAGAATCTCGACTTTTTCGTTGTCGAAGGCCCGTTGCTGCATGACCTTCGACGCACGCAGTTCATCGCGTCGATGGACAAGATAGACCTTCGGGGCGAAAGCCGTTAGATAGGTCGCCTCCTCCACGGCCGCATCGCCACCACCGACCACCGCCACCGGTCCGCTCCGAAAACGTGGCAACGCCCCGTCGCACACCGCGCATGCGCTGATACCACGGTTCTTAAACGCCTCCTCGGAGGGCAGGCCCAAGTAATTCGCACGAGCGCCGGTCGCAAGGATAATGGTATGCGTCTCCACCGGTTCTCCCGAGGCCGGCATTACCTTCAGTGGTCGAGACTGAAAATCCACGTCGACGATGTCATCGCCGACGACGCGCGTGCCGAAATTCAACGCCTGCTGTTTCATCAGTTCCATCAACTCGACGCCCTGTACGGCGTAATGCGGACGGCCGTCCTTTTCGTGCCCTTTTGGCGCGGGCGGCAGGTTCCAATGGCGGGACGTGTCGACGGCGCTTTCGACAAAGGATCGAATATCTCCAGACGGAAATCCGGCAAAGTTCTCCACCTCCGTTGTGAAGGCCAATTGGCCGAGGGGGATCATCTCCGGCTGTGGTGTGCCCTCGAACAACAACGGGCTCAGATTTGCTCGTGCGGCATAAATCGCGGCAGACCAACCCGCCGGCCCGCTGCCGATGATAACAACTTTCTCAGGCACCTCGTGCCTCCTTTCCATGGTGGGCGTTCTCAACGATTTGGCTAGAAGGTGCCATTATAGGTTCAGATCCCGTTGTGGGAAGTTCAGGGCCCAAATGGTAGCGATCTGTGCGGTTCGCCACGGCAAGGTGCTCTCTGTGCGTGTGGCCATCTCGCACGGGGAACAGCTAGGGTTCGGCGGTCCCAGCAGCCCCTTCCAGCGGTGCCAGCCCCAATACCTGCTCGATCCGCTCCGCGAACTCGGCCAGGCGGCCTGCTACCCTGGAGTACAAGTCGGGCAGACGCTCCAGCAAATGGTCGGCCGTCTCGTACAATGCTCCCACGTCCTGTTCAGCCGGGATGTTGGGAATCATGTAGTCGCTGATCGAGATCTGCCCCTGGGCATGATCAAACGGATAAGGCGTGTCGCCGACCACCTCGTGCACGTGCGCCAGCGATTCGCGAAGCGCCTTGGCACGCTCGATGATGACGCCCGTCAACGATTCGTTGTTCTCGTTGCCGTCCAGGTTGTGGAACAACAGGGCGAGCGCAATCTTGCAGTTGCGGACTTCCGTCGCCTTGGCCAGCAGGCGGCTGAGCGTCTGCAGCACCGGCAGCAATTGTTGCGCTTCGTTGCGCCAGGCTTCCGCCTCCTCGATGCGAGAGGCCACCTGCGGCACGTACAGTAACTGCAAGGCTGCCACAAGCCGTTCCCCCAAGGCTTCCTCGAAAGGCTCCAAACGCGTGCCCATGCGGCCCATTTCGGTTCCGGCGGCGTCGGATACCCGCTTCACGCCCGCGCGGTCGCTTACGGGTATCTCGAACTGATCCTCAGGCGGCCGCAGTCCGCCGCGATGCAGGGCATACGCGCCCGCTGCTTGGTAGGCATTCGTGTCCGCTTTGTCGAACGTGGCGAAAGCTTCGTCGTAACTTGGCCTCGCCTCCACCAGCCGCTTTCGCGCTCTCTGGAGCGCCGCGCCTAACTCCTTCGGATTGCCGGGCTCGCTCAAGTACACCGTCGGCAACCGCAGGCTTCGCAGCATGTTGAAACCGCCGAAGAAATAGCGTTCCATCGCCTCGTTTGCCTTCTTTTGGCGGTTCTGTCGCTCGAGCAGATCATCCAGCGGATGCATGTCGGACGGCTGAAACTGCTGCCCGAAGATTTCGCGATAGAAGTCCCACGTCACGCCCTTGCACGACTCGTCCCAGTAGACGAACAGTTCCGATGCGGGACGTTCGAGGCGGAAGATGCCTGGAGAATTCTCCCGGTGGGCGCTGGCAATCCGGTCGCGATCGGACGGATGTGTATCCATGAGCCCGGTTGTCGATTCATCCGCACTCTGGCGCAACTGCTGCTTGACGTCGTCGGGCATGTCGTCGACGTTGATTCGGGTAAGCCTCGGCAAGTCGTCGCCCAAGCGGCCTTCCCGATGAAAGCGGCTCAAGTCTTCGAGCGCCTTTTGGTTAGCCAGCATCAGTTCGTGCAATTTGCGGGCAGTCGACTCGAAAGCATCACTACCGGCCAATCGGGCTTCGTAGCGATCCGCATCGAATTCCATCTGTCGCAGCATATAGCCGGCCACCGAGTGCCCGATCATCATCAAGACCCAAAGGACTTTTCGAGTCATCCAGACGAACAACTTGGCTAAGTACAGCACCCAGGCGATGCGCAGATCCATGCCCTCGGTCGAATTGGCGAGCCACTCGTCCCAGGTGTCCCGTTCGTACACGACGCGCGTGAACCAGTGGCTGATCGTCCGGATGATGTAGGTCAGCCGCATGCCTACGCCCTGGCTGAAATGGCCGAATTCATGCGCCAGCACACCGCCGAACTGTCGCATGTCGAGCCCCGATACCAGAGGCATGCCGATCGTCAGCACCAGGTCATTTCCGGCGATCATACTCCAGATGCCTCGCCGAAAGCTGGCCGATGCATTAACTTGGCCGTCAATATCTATGCGTTTGGGACGCGGTGCCCGGACCACGGCGCAGATGCGTTCTACGAACGCGAACACGATCGGCTCGCCATCACGAGTCAGCGAGCGCGTGCGAGGTCGCTTGGCCGGTCGCGCGAACAGCGGTTTGATCATGAACAAAACCGCGATGCCGCCGATCACCAACGGTGCGACATAGGCCAGGAACACCAGGATTTTCCCCCGTCCTCGGCCCGCGCTCAGCATCTCGATGTGGTTGACCAGGTGATAGTAGACGGCGTAGCCGACCAGACAGATCAACGCGATATAGATTAGCGGCAACAGGACCATCACCATGCTGACCAGCAGAATGCCCAACCGGTATGTGATCGGCACCTTCACCGGAGCAATCTCGCCGGCAAACGCGGCCTGCACCTCTTGGTGAAGTTGCTGCGAAGGAACCTTAGGAGCCGCAGGCGAAGGGGGATTCTGGTTACCGGCCTGCCCGCTCGTCTCTGGCCGCGCAACCGTCCCCGTTGCCTCTTGCGCTATTGTCTCGCCCGCGGACGCCGCCACACCCGGCACTTCGATGACCGCACCGCATGTCTTGCATTTCCCACGTCTTCCCGCCCAATCGTCCGGCACCTGAAAAGCCGCCTGACACTGGGTACAGTGCATTGAAATCGGCATACGCGTTCTCCCCGTTTTGCTGACCACGAGGCGTCCAAACGAGTCGCGCCCTTTCTAGGTGGCCGCTCGTTTTATTCCAGCACATTTCATAATGTCGCCGCCGAAAAGGGGCCGGTCAGATTGTAGCACATTCTCCTCGGCAATAGAGCCAGCCACCGGGCAGGTCGGCAATGCGGAAATGCTATTCCGACGCCCGCCCGTCTATTAAGCGGAGCCAGTGCTAGCACCGCAGTAATTGATCTTCGGAGTTCCCAAGTAGTGACGTATAATTCCGTTATCTCAATCGTCCTCTTACAAAGGCGAATACATGGCGAGCGGGAGCTCGGGCAACGGGAAGAGCTTTGATCAGGCTGGGGCGTTGCCCTACCGCCGTACACGTCGCGGAGTGGAGTTCTGCTTGATAACGAGCACGGAAGGGCGTTGGATCTTCCCGAAGGGAGTCGTCGAGTCTGGCGAGACCTATAAGGAAACAGCAACCAAGGAAGCCCTTGAGGAGGCGGGGCTGCGAGGGAAGCTCGTGGGTGGTCCGCTCGGTTCGTACGAGATGGTCAAGTACGGGAAGACATACACGCTTGTCCTGCTTCTAATGGAAGTGACTGCGTGCGAGGACGAGTGGGAAGAGGACCATTTTCGCGAGCGTCGTTGGGCAACACTGGACGACGCTCGAGAGTTGCTTTGCCGGCCACAGCTAAGAAAGTGCCTGGACGCTGCAGTTGCGCGGCTGAAGGACCGCAAGAAGCGCACGGGTCGCAAGAGGAACGTGGAAGACGAAAGGCCCACCCGTAAACGAGCACGGCTTGCCAAAGCATCGCGGGCCGCGAAGCGCGCATGACCTACTGCGGGCGCACATGCCGAACATCCTCGGCTCGTACCAGGTAGACGACTTGCTTGCAGATGTTTTTCGCCTGATCGGCAATGCGTTCCAGGCAGCGGGCTGTGAGGATCTGGGCCACCACGTCGGCAGTGCCACCGACCTGCGGGGACACCTCTCCCTGGGCTTCATCGGTCAGCAGTTCTTTGGCCACTTGGTGATTCATCGCGTCGACTACATCGTCGCGACGGCGCGTGGTAACCGCTTTTGCTTCGTTCCTGGAGAAGAACGCATCCAAGGCGTCATCCACCATTTGGCACGCCAGATCGCCCATCTTCCGCACGTTAGCCAACGTCGGTTGTCGGGCCGGGTCGGACCGCATTAGCCGCAGCGCCTCGCAGACATTGACCGCTTGGTCGCCCATGCGTTCGAGTTGCGAGGTCACGTGGGTCGACACAAGCAGATATCGCAAGTCTGATGCGACAGGACCGTAGACGGTTAGCAGCCGAATTGCCTCGTGGTCGATGTCCGTCTGCATCTGATTGAGCTTCGATTCCGATTCGGACATCTCTGCGAACGCGTCGAACGTTCGATCCTTGACGGCGTTGGCGGCCAGCACGACCATCGATCTGGCCAGATCGGCCATTTCACTCAACCGGTTCTGTAGGTCATCCAATTCGTCATCGAGTTTCTTCATCGCCTTACCCGTATCGCCCTTCGATATACATTTCCGTTCTCTCGTCCTTGGGATTAAGGAAAACCTCGGTCGTCTTATCGTGTTCGATCAATTTACCCATGAGCATGAACATACATTCGTCCGAGGCGCGCCGGGCCTGCGCCATGTTGTGCGTGACGATGACCACCGTGTATTTGTCGCGCAAGGTGTCCAACAGATTTTCGATCTTCTCCGTGCCCTCGGCATCCAGGGCCGAACAGGGCTCGTCCATCAGGATCACTCGCGGTTTCAGCGGCAGCAGTCTGGCGATACACAGCTTCTGCCGTTGTTCTAATGTTAGCAGGGTTGCCTTCTTGTTCAACTTGTCCTTGACCGTGTCCCACAGATCGACCTCGCGCAAGGCGGACTCGACCATTTCGTCTCGTTGGCTCCGAGACACACTTCGGCACGGGACGTGAACGCGGACACCGAACAGGACATTCCTGTAAATTGAAATCGGCAACGGATTGGGACGCTGAAAGACCATGCCAGCCGATTTGCGCAATTCACTGAGCGATACGTCCGAGTCGTAGATGCTCTTCCCAAGAATCGTAATCTCGCCGGTCGTCGTCACGTTGCCGTAGCGTTCGTTGATACGGTTGAAGCAGCGAAGCAACGTGGTCTTGCCGCAGCCCGACGGCCCGATCAGGCTCGTGATGATCCCCTGCTTGACCTTGACAGTGATGTCGGCCAGGGCCTGAAGATCGCCGTACCAGAGGTTCAAGTCGACCGTCTCGATGCTGTAGCGAGTCTGTGGAACTGCTTCGATGTCAGTCGTGGCGCTCACTAGCGAAAGCCCCCCGTAACGTAGTCGTAGGTGATCTTTTTGTGCGGTTCGCTGAAAATCTTTTCGGTTTCGCCCACTTCCACCAATTCCGAATTGTTCAGAAACGCTGTGTTGTCCGCCAGTCGGTGTGCCTGTTGAACCTGGTTTGTGACCAATACGATGGTCATCTCTGTCTTCAATTCTAACAACACGTCCTCGATCTTCATCGTGGTGACCGGATCGATCGCAATAGAAAACTCGTCCAGACAGAGAATCTCGGGACGATGCGACAGCGCGCGGGCCAACGTCAATCGCTGCTGCTGACCGCCCGAGAGCTTTGTGCCGAGCGAGTTCAAGCGATCCTTCACTTCGTCCCACAACACCGCCTGCCGCAGGCACTTCTCGACCAGTGAGTCTAGTTCGGCGCGGTCGTATACGCCAGCTCGCCGTGGTGCATAGGCGACGTTCTCGTACACCGACAACGGCAATCCGACCGGCAGCGGAAACACCATGCCGATGTTTCGCCGCAATGCATATACGTTCGGGATGCGGCTCACGTCTTCTCCGCCCACCAGGACTTGGCCACGGACTCTGGCATTTGACACGAAGTCGATGGTGCGGTTGATGCATTTCAGCAACGTCGTCTTGCCCGAGTTCGCGGGGCCGATAATCCCGAAGATCCTCTTCTCGGGAATTCGCATGGTGACGTCACGCAGCGCGATATGCGATCCGTAGGCCACCGTGAGTTCGTTGAACTGGATTTTCGCGCTCATCGCCAATTCACCATTTCTTGCGCGAACGAAGGTAAATCCGAAAGCCAATCGACAGGCTGTTGACGACAAGCACCAGAGCGATCAGCACGACCGCCGTGCCGAAGAGGATGTGGTCGGGCACGTCGGCGACCTGCGTCGACAGCGTGTACAGATGATACGACAGGGCCATGCAACTATCACTAAGTCCGTAGGGGAAAAACGACTGCAGGCCGTGGTCTTCCACACGTACGAAGAGTATGGCCCCGGAAAACAGAATTGGCGCCGTTTCGCCAGCGGCCCGAGAAACCTGCAGGATCACGCCTGTGAGTATCCCGCTGATCGAGTTCGGCAGCACGATCGTGCGGATCGTTTGCCATCGCGTGGCACCCATGTTCCAGCATGCTTCGCGGAACGACATGGGCACGGCGGCCAGGGCTTCACGCGAACTGGTGATTATCACTGGCAGCGTCATCACCGCCAAAGTACAGGAAGCGGCCAGGAGTGATCGGCCCAGGCCCCACTGGATTCCAAGCATCCTGATCCCGATCACAAACGCGCCGACGCCGAATAAGGCATGGACGATACTCGGTACGCCCGCCAAGTTGACGACTCCGAGATTGATGATTCGAGTGATCCAGTTGTCGCGGGCATATTCATTCAGGTAGACGCCGGCGAGAATGCCCACGGGGGCGGCAAGTAGCAGCGAAATCAGGACCAAGAAGAACGTGCCCACCAACGGGGCCCAAATTCCTCCGGCCGTCATATTGCCCCTGGGATTCTCCAGGATGAACGATGGGGAGAGCGCCGGCCACGCCTTGAACAGCAAGTAGCCAAGGATGGCCGCCACCGGCAACACAAGGGCGATCGCCATCGTCATGAAGACATACTTGGCAACCGTCTCCTTGACGCATTTCCACTTTTCGAATGAAGACGCAGCGAAGACGTTGCCGTTTTGACCGCCGTCGCCATTGGTCGGATTGCCAACCGTCTGCATGTCGTCCGGTAGTTTAGGCATTCTGTCCACCCTTGATGCCCTTGACCACCAGATCGGCAATCAGGTTGACTACGGCCGTGATGATGAAGAGCACAATCCCGATGACAAACAGCACGCGGTAATGGTCGTCGCCCTTGACCGTCTCGCCCAGCTCAGCGGCGATCGTGGCGGTCAGCGTGCAGACGGGATCGAGCAAGCTGTGGGGTATCTTCACGGCATGACCGGTGGCCATCAACACGGCCATGGTCTCGCCGATCGCTCGCCCAAAGCCCAACAGCACCGCGGCCAACAAGCCATTCTTGGCCGCCGGGAACAACACCCGGTAGACGATCTCCCAACGCCCCGCTCCCAGCGACACGGCGGCCTCGCGATACGAATCGGGCACGGCTTTCAAGGCGTCCTCGCCAACGGAAACGATGATCGGCACACTCATCAGCGCCAGGATGATTCCTCCGTTCAGCAGGTTGATGCCCGACGACGCGCCGGTGAAGTGGGAGATCAACGGCCCCAGAACGACGATCCCCACGAATCCCCATACGACTGAAGGAATCGCAGCTAGAAGCTCGATCACCACTTTCAACGTTTCTTTCCACTTGCCTGTGCAGAATTCCGAGACGTAAACCGCCGCTCCCAGGCCAAGTGGCACGGCCAGCAGCATGGCCAACAGCGTCACGGACACCGTGCCAGCCATTAGGGCCAGGATGCCATACTGGGGCTCGACGGTCGACGTGGGCCGCCAGTTCTTGCTTCCGAAGAATTCGGCCAGATCGAGTTCGCCTAGTATGGGTGCTCCTTCGCGAAACACGAAGAAGAAGATCGCGAGCACAAACAGAATGGCACTCCACCCGCACAGGTAGATCAGGCCTACGATGACCGGCTCGGCCGCGTCCATCCACGCGTGAATCACCCGCTGCAAGGCACCGGAGCGAGTGGCTCGTGATGGTGTTGCCTGTTTGACCCTACTCATCTTTCTCCAGAGGCACGTAGCCCAGATCAAGGACGATTTTCTGACCTTCAGGCGACAGGATCCAATCGAGATATTCCTTGAGCTTCCCCGTCGGCTCGCCCACAGTATAGATCCGTAACGGCCGGGTGATCGGATAGGTGCCGTCTTGAGTGTGTTCGACCGTGGGCTCGATGCCCGGCTCGCCCTTCTTCGCCGAGACCCTCAGTATCTTAACGCCGCCGGTGGCGTAGCCCATGCTGCCGTAGGCGATCGCTGCGGGTGTATTCGAGACATGGGTCACAACGTCCTTCGAGCCGTTCATCTTCACGGCGTCCAGCCGGTAGTCACGTTCCTTGCCCAGCACTGCCTCGCGGAAATAGAAAAACGTTCCCGAGCTGTTTTGTCGACTAACCACGGCGATCGCCCCCTTGGTCGGCGAACCGGCCGGCAGCCCGAAGGCCGACCAGTCCGTGATCTTACCACCATCGCCGTAGATCTCGGCCAGCTCCTCGATGGAGATCGAATCCAACGGATTGTCCTTGTGTACGTAGACAGCCAAGGCATCGTAGCTGGCGATCAACTCCTTGGCCTCCTTCCCGTCGTGGTTCGCCTTGACACGATCCTTCTCCTCGTCCTTCATCTCGCGGCTGGCGTTGGCCACGTCGCACATACCATCGATCAGGCTGGCGATTCCCACGCCAGAGCCGCCCCCTGATACCTGCACGCTGACGTCCGGTCGGATTTCGCCGTACCGTTCGGCCCATGCCTGAGCGAGGGTGACCATGGTGTTGGAGCCATCGACGCGAATGTCTCCTGTCCTGCCGCCACACCCTCCACCCGCGCACAGCAGACACCCTACCAATGCATACCGTGTCCATGTCTTGAGGTCTTCCACTTCCTCATCTCTCCCACGCTCGGCGACACCAGAAGAACTGCCTTGAAACGCAGTCGCCACCCTTTTTAGTACGCAAGTGTTTAGTTGTCATTAAGACGCGGCAGCATTTGCCAGATTTCTTGCTCAACCGTATCGGCGCACATTCTGTCATGCTGGTGACGCGGGAAAGTAAGTCATTTCTAGCCATGGGCACTATCCTCGCTTTAACCGGCATCCCGAGAAGGCCCATCCCCAGAAATCCGAGCTGCGTTACTGGCACATCGGCCCCGGCGTAGCTATCCTTATTAGTTGCGCCTCGAACCGCGCGCCGGACGCAACGCTCGGGAGGCGATTTGGGCGAAGCTGGCTCGTAAGTACGGTCTCGACGTCATGCCATCCGACGTGAAATCTTCCACAGAATCGATAGATTCGGCAGATAATCCGCCCAAAAGGGTTGCTGTGGTGGACATCGGCGCTACTGCGATTCGCATGGCCATTGCCGAGATCCATGAAAGCGGAGAAATCCGGACTCTGGACACGCTCACTCAAGCCGTGACCCTCGGCAAGGACACATTCACAACGAACTCGATCGATCCGGCCACAACCGAGCAGTGTGTCCGCGTTCTGAAAAGCTACCGCAAGAAGCTCCGCGAATTCGACATCGCTCGTCGAGACCGGATTCACGTGGTAGCGACAAGTGCCGTGCGCGAGGCATCCAATCGGCATTCTTTCCTTGAGCGGATTTACGTTGCGACCGGATTCCGCGTCGAGCCGTTCGATGAAGCGGGCGTCAATCGGGTCATGTACATGGGAGTTCAGCCGCTCTTGGAGTCTCGGCCCGAGTTGGCGGGCGCCCAAGCTCTGATCATCGAGGTGGGCGGCGGCAGCACGGAAGTTCTTTTGATACACGCCGGCGACGTGGCCTACGCGAATATCCATCGCTTAGGGGCCCTGCGGGCGAGAAAGACGCTGGAATCCGTTCACGCGCCGGCGACGAAGGTGCGAGAAATCATGGAAGGCCAGATCCACCGAATCGTCGCCCACGTTCGCCCGCATGTTGACTCAGACAAACCCCTGGTGATGATCACCCTGGGAGGCGACGTTAGATTCGCCGCCTCGGAGCTGTTGCGAGTGGACGAGTTGCCTGCACTTGCGACAATTCCTCTACCCAGATTTCGGAAATTTACCAACGACATCCTCGCGCTGTCGGTCGACGAACTGGTGCATAAGCATCGTTTGCCGTTTCCCGAGGCCGAAGCTGTGGGACCGGCACTGTTGGCATACGCCCAAATAGCGAAGGCGCTTGGGTTGGAGGCCATCCACGTGTCCACCATCAGCCTGCGGGACGGGTTGATCAAGGCGATGGCAACGCACGAAGCGTGGACGACGGATTTCGCCAAACAGATTATCCGGTCCGCAATCGACGTGGGCCGCCGCTTCAAGTTCGACGAAGCGCACTCACTGCACGTCGCCGACTTGTCGCAGGCGCTTTTCCATGCTCTCAGGAACGAGCACAAGTTGGATTCCCGCTGCGAGATTATCCTGCATGTCGCCGCTCTGCTGCACGACATCGGCTATGTCGTCAACACCCGAAGTCATCACAAGCACTCGATGTACCTGATCATCAACGGCGACCTATTCGGGCTGAGCAAGCGGGATGTGCTGCTGGCGGCGCTCACGGCCCGCTACCATCGCCGGGCATCTCCCAAGCCCAGCCACGTGGAGTACGCCTCGCTAGATTGGGTAAGCCGGATGAACGTTGCCAAGATGGCGGCAATACTGCGAGTTGCCGACGCATTGGACCGCTCGAATACCCAGCGGATCAAGAACATCACGTGCTCGCTGGAAGACGGGCGGTTGGTGATTTCCGTGCCCAGTGCCGACGACCTGTCGCTGGAGCAGTTGGCGATGCAGCAGAAGTCGACACTGTTCAAAGAAATCTTCGGCGTGCGGGTGCTGCTTCGAAATGCGCCGGAGCTGTAATTAAAAGAAGGCCACATGGGCAAGAAAACGTCCGAATACGTCAACCGCGAACTCACTTGGCTCGAATTCAATCAACGAGTCCTGGATGAAGCTACGGACGATCGCAATCAGCTTTTGGACCGGTTGAGATTCCTGGCGATCACCGCCTCGAACCTCGACGAATTTTTCATGGTGCGCGTCGGCGGATTGCAGATATTGCGAAAACAACGGAGCCGACGTCGCGATCCCGCCGGAATGACCCCGCTGCAACAACTCAGGGCCATCAGCCAGCGCGCCCACCGGATGGTCGATGACCAATATGCGTGCCTGTCGGACCAACTGCAGCCGGAACTGGCCGAAGCTGGCATTCGACGCGTCAGGCCCGACGAACTGGATGATCACCAACGCACGGTCCTTCAGAGCCGCTTCGACAAAGAGGTTTTCACCGTCTACACGCCGATGGCAATCCGGACGGATCGTCCGTTTCCGCCGCTGAGCAGCATGGCTTTAAACGTGTGTGTGCGTCTGGCGCCTGCCTCGGGGGAAACGGAGCCAAGGTTTGCGGTCATCCCTTTCGGCAATCCAACGACCCGTTTCTTCCGCCTGCCCGCCGAGGACGGCTACCAATACATCCTGCTGGAGGACGTGGTCCGCCTTTTCATCCAGAAGTTCTTTCCAGGCGAAACCGTGTTGGAAATTGCGCCATTCCGCATCACGCGCAACGCGGACTTGGCCGTTCGCGAGGACATGGCCTCGGACTTGATGGCGGGAATGGAAAAGGTGTTGGATGACCGTAAGGAGAGCAGTTGCGTTCGGTTGGAGGTGTCCCAGAAGATAAGCGACCCGCTGCGACGCTTCCTCTGCGATGCGTTGCGAGTCACCGACCGCGACAACGTTTATCTGGCGCGTGGCCCCTTGGACCTGAACGCGTTTATGCGGCTCACGAACATCCCAGAATCTGACTCGCTCCGAGAGGGCCCGTGGCGCCCGCAACTGCCTCCGGATGTGGACCTCTCGAACACGATGTTCGACGAAGTCCGCGGCAAAAACATCATGCTGTCGCTACCGTACGAGAGCTTCGAGCCGGTGGTGCGTTTGGTGGAGGATGCCGCCGCGGACCCGGACGTATTGGCGATCAAGATCATTCTATATCGGACTAGTCGCGACAGCCCGATCGTGGCTGCGTTACAGCGAGCGTCGGAAATGGGCAAGCATGTCACGGCGCTGGTCGAACTGAAAGCCCGATTCGACGAGGCACGCAACATCGAATGGGCCAGGAACTTGGAACAGGCGGGTGCGCAGGTTATCTACGGGGTAAAGAAACTCAAGACCCACGCCAAGGTATGCATCATCGTTCGTCGGGAAACGCACGGCATTCAGCGGTACGTGCACTTCGCCACCGGAAACTACAACGAAGTTACGGCCAAACAATATAGTGACATCAGCTTTTTGACTTGCGACGAGGACCTGGCGGCCGACGCCTCCAGCTTCTTCAACGCAATCTCCGGCTACTCGCAGCCGCAGCAGTACCGCAAACTGGCCGCCGCTCCCTTCGATCTGAGGGACAAACTGATTGAGTTGATCGAAGGCGAAATCGATCGTCGAGGGCAAAAACAGCCGGCCCACATCATGGCGCAGCTTAATTCGCTGGCTTGCCCGAGGATCATCGAGAAGCTGTACGAGGCGTCAAAGGCCGGCGTGAAGATCGATTTGAACATACGGGGCATCTGCTGCCTGAAGCCGGGCGTACCGGATCTGAGCGACAACATCCGTGTTGTCAGCATTCTGGATCGGTATCTCGAACACAGCCGGATCATCTACTTCCGTCACGGAGGAGATGATTTGGTGTTCATTTCCAGCGCCGACTGGATGCCGCGCAATCTGGATAAACGCATTGAACTGATGGTGCCGATCGAAGATCCGGCCAGCCGAGAACGCTTGATCGCCATCCTGGAGTCCTATGCGTCCGACACCGTCAAAGGCCGGGAAATAAGGGCCGACGGTGGATACGATCGCCCCAATCCCGATCAGTCCGATAGCCCATATCGCCACCAGGAACACCAGTACCGCTTGGCGATCGATGCGCAGAAAGGAGCTGAACAATCGCAACGCACCATGTTTGAACCGCACCAAGCCGCTGGACAGGGAGACTGACCTGCCGTGGCAAAATACACCAAGTGGATTGACGCTTCACCAGACGAGATGATCTCCGAGGTGGCCGTGCGCAGCCTGCGGTCGCGGATCGAACCGGTCCGGGACTACCTCGTGCTGGCCGCAGAAGAGTCTGGGAAAGACCTCGAATACGTGCATCAGGTGCGTGTGTGGTCACGGCGGGCCGTGGCCGCGATCAACATCTACCGCAACTTGCTTCCCAAGCGGCGCCGGCGTTGGATGAAGGACCAGTTAAACGGGATACGCCGCGCCAGTAACGATGCTCGCGACGACGATGTGTTCGCCGAACGATTGGCGGCCGACAAGGACAATCCAGGCGCGGCGAGGCTATTGAAGAAGGTTCAATCGCATCGGCAACAGTCTCAGGAACCGATTGCCGAGGTCTACGGACAACTGGTCGAAACGGGTATCTTCGAACGGCGTGCCGAGAAACTACTGGAGCGCGTCCGGCTGCGTGGCGTAGGAAACCCAAAGGACAAGTTCTGCGAGTGGGCTGTCGAGCGCATCCGCCCGCAGTTGCGCAAATTCTTCGCCGCAGGCGAGGACGACTTGACCAGCGCAACCGCACTTCATCAGTTCCGTATTCGCGGCAAGAAGCTTCGTTATGCGGTGGAGCTTCTGGCCGGTGCGTTCACGGATGAAATTCGCGAGGTCGGACATCCATTGATTCGAAATCTGCAGGATCGATTGGGCGAGATCAACGATCATGCGACGGCCCGAGTCCGGCTGAAGAGTTGGATGGACCACTCGGACGACAAGGAGGAAGCGGCCTACCTGCAGGAAATGCTGGATGACGAACAGCGTCAACTGGACGACCAACGCGGCGAGTTCTTGTCCTGGTGGAACGGCAAACGAGAAAAGGACCTTCGCAAAGCCTTCGCGAGCGTTATTTCCGGCAAGTAGGTTCCAACGGTCGGCTGATGCACCCACCAACGATCCTCCGCGATGTTTCGTCGGACCCACGTGTAGTCGTACGGGCGATTCCGACGGAAAAGCACGGTACATATCTTGCCGTCGTGAACACGGACTATGTCGCCAAGCCGAATGTGACCGCCAAGCTGCCTGTGAAGGGAAAAGTGACCGACGCCGCCACTGGCGAACTTCTCGGCGCGGCAGCATCTGAGATCACTCTGTCGATGCACCCGTGCCAGTTGCGAGCACTCCGCATCGAATGACCAAAAGTGAGGCAGGAATATTCACGGCAGGAACATTCTTCTCTTCGATCTTCCTGCCACGAATATTCCTGCCTCCTCCCCTCAAACAGTTAATTCGATTTTGATCACACCTCCCGCGCTAGCCTCGATCTTATTGGCCAACGCGATTGTGACTCGTTGTCCGTCCTGCTCACATTTGACTTCCAGCGATTCGCCGGCCAGTTTGACTGACACCGACTTCAATTCCGTGTCTTCGGCCACTTCCAAAGCCAGCGTGTCGACGCTTAATGTCCCCCATTTGACTTCGATCTGATTGATCTGCTTGGTGTTTTCCCGCTTCTGCGAAACCGTACCCCAGGCATCCGCACCGGTGAATGCGGCGCGGAAATCATCGGGCGTGATGCGCGGGGCGAACCCGAAGTGAGCTTTCGGTCCGTGGTACTCGAATCCGCACAGCCCGAGAAACACACCATGGCTGGCCATACCGCGCGCGTAGTGATCTCCGCACTCGATTTCGTTCCATGGATTGTGTTTCGACGGATGGTACCGCTCGTGGACACCGCGACAAATGGCCAAGGCCTCCATCGCCATGCCGTCCCAAGCCATATTGCCCGCCACCTGGTACTCGATACCGGTCCAGATTTCGTTCTTGTACCGCACGCCCGCGGCAAGGTGCGGCGATTTGGGCCACGTGCACGTGAACAGGCCTGCCTCGCCCGGACGGGCAAACCAGCGTTCCGGTGCATGGACCGCGTTCTGCGGCTCGATGTCCGGCGCCCAGTTGTACCGCCAAATGGCCTGGAGCGTGGCATCTACGTCTTCTTTCGGATAGACGTATCCGAGTCCGGTTTGGTGAGCCCATCCCTGGCCGAACAATTGGTCGGCCAGACAGCCGTCGCCGTATTGGAACTTGGGATGCTTTTCCAGGTCGACATCCTGGATAAAGTATTCGCCGTTGAACAACCGTTCGACGCTCAGCTCACTGCCGCTTTCAAACAGTTCGTGGCAACGGTCCGCGAAGCCCTTGTCGTCCACGTCGCGGGCCATCTCCTCGCCAGCGCGCAACGCGGCCAGATACAACGAACCGACCATCGTGTTCGGGCCGTGGAAATTGATGTCATAGGTGTTATGCTGCGATCCTTCCAGGAGGCCGTTCCCGTCGGCATCCTCGTTGATCAAGAACTCCAGCGATTTCTTGATTCGTACCCAGTTCTGTTTGAGGAATCCGCCATCGGCCGACACCTGGTGCTCGCGATACGCCTTCAACACAGTACCGGCTTGTCCGTCGCCGGCCCAACCACCCCGGGTGTCGCCACGGAAACGTACCATGCCCGTTCCTTCGTCGAACCCGGCCTCCGGATGGTAGTCCTGCATCTCGCGCACCGACCGCTCCAGCCGCGGAAACAGTCGAGCCATGGTGTGTTCGTAGTTCCAGACGTGGGCGCAAGTCCCGTGACAACATCCGACACCCTCCCAGGCCCAGAAACGGCCGTTGGCCCACCATTGGCAGGTCGACGTGGCCAACGTCGAAGCGGTCGAAAACAGCCGATCCAACAGCCAATGTGGAAGGCTGGAATCGTACCAAGTGGCGTGCCACAATTTCGTCTGGCCCAACAGCCGTTCGCAGTCGTCCGCAATGTACTGTGCCACGCCGGCCGCGTTCTCCAGACGGTTGGCGTAGTAGTTGCCGCGTCGCTCGTTGCGAGCGTCACGGTTGGGGAAGAACCACGTCACAACGAACGTGGCTTTGGCCTCCTCTCCCGGCGCTAGCAGCATCCGTTTTCCCACGGCCCCGACCAGCATCTGCCCAAACGGCTTTTCGCTGCTGGGCGACGTCGCAATCTGCTCGCCGTCGAACAAAACTTCGCCGGGCGAACCGTCCGGCAACGATGCACTGGCGAGCACGTCCTCGTCGTTGTCAAGCAACGCCAGGCCCATTGTGCCGAAGTCCGATTGTGACTCGAGCGGACCGCTAATCGCCGACTTCGCATGGTCGCGCAGTTCGATCTGATCGATGTTGATGTGCCCCCATGGGCCCGACTCGCTGTCGACAATTTCGATCTGGGCCGACTTATCGGCGAATTCGCGCACATCCCAGTTGTGCCATTCGAGGCGTTCGTTTTTCTTGCCGACGGCTGTGCGTACCACCTTGCCATCCACCAGTAGATTGATACACGCCTTACCCTCTTGATTACCGCCGCCCACTAAGAAGCTGATAAACGACCGCTCGATCTTGAACGATGGCGACGTCAGCTTCCCCTGTTTTTGATCATTGCCGCCCAGATAGGTGTTCACGAATCCCTTGCCCAAGAAACCGCTCACCTCCTGCTGACTCTCTAACGTACCGCCCGCCGGCTTCTCGCCGAACGCCTCGCCTTCCAGTGTCCAATCGCCGTAACTGCCGCCCTCGAAGTCAGCCAGAACGATTGGAGGTCTGGCTTCCTTGGGCGGTTTGCCCGCAGCGGCCTCGCCTTGCACCATGGTCAGACCGTCCCGCCGTAGAACCCGGTTGCGACGGACGCCGTACACCCCGAGGGCACTGTGCAGGCAGACGGCGTTTTCCAACCAACCGGCCAACGAGACCGTGGCCTGCGTATCGCCCGTGTTCTTCATCGTGAATTCCAAAACGGTCGCCGGCAGCGCCGAGTCTTCTTCGTTCAACGGAATAAACGGCGAAAATGCCTCCAACCGCACTTCGACCGGCACGTCCTTGTCGCAATATTCAACGGTTCCAATCGGGTACTCGCCACAGAATCGCACCCCTGGAAATCCGTTCACATCCAACGTTCGCTGGACCGTCTTGCCGTCTGCCGTCAGACGGAGGGCAAAACCTTGCCGCAGCGGCGAGTCAGGTGTCCGGCCCAATTGGTAGTTGTCGCGGCCGTAACCGGTAAAGATGTGCTGGTTGAAGATATCCCAATGCACCAGCCGTCCATCGCCGGCCAAATACAATTGGCCCGCGCAAATACCACCCACGGGCATGGCAATCGTCTCCAGGTCCTTGCCCTGGTACCACGTCCGATCGCCTTTGGCGAAGAGTGCCTTGATCCATTCGGGCTTCAGCTTCTTGTCGGCTGGGACAAAGTGATCCTCAACGTCCTCCGCTTTGAACGGTCCGGCAATGGCATCCAGTCCCGCGTTGACGGCCGTCGCGGCGGCCGCCCCGAGGCCAGTAATCTTGATGAAAGTCCGCCGGTCCATCCCGCCGCAGCATCCCGTAGTTTGATCGCAAAGTGCTTTGCTACTAATTTCGTTCGTATTCGCGTCGGCTGGCAAAGGTTCTCTGTCGTTCATTGATCCGTCGCTCTATGGTTTGAGGAGAAACTGTCAGTGTTTCGTGTCGAAGATCCTTCTGTTGTGACCCACCCGATCCCGTTGGTTGCCCAGCGTCACGGAGCTTTCTCGATCAGCTCGAATTCAATGGTCAAATTCGCCGTTGTCTCGATGACACCCAAGCCAGCGGCAAAATCACTTCCGTTCGCGCGTTCTCCGCCTTCCTCGGCCGACCCCGGTCGAGAAAAGCTCACAAACCTGGCGGTCGGCTGCGAAGCCGGTAGCGATTCACTGCTGAACATTGGTCCGCCAAACGGGTCAGTCCTGTTCCGTTGAGGCAGTCGGACTCCCACGACGGGAACCACACTCGTGACGAAGGGCCTCTGCGAAAACTGGTCTTCGTCGATAGTGCGTGCCAAACCCAATTTGAGTCCATTGAGTTCCGCCAACTCCGTCGCTTTGGCGCGGGCCTCGGCCACCGCCCGCCGACGTGCCTCCGACATGAGGTGTTGCCACGTCGACGTGCCGAAGGCAATTCCCGTGATGTTGAAGCCCCCTCGTTTCAGCGCGGCCGCCAGCAGGGCGTCGAACCTGGCAATGTCTTTCAGTGTCATGTTCGCACTACGATCAACGCGGTAGAAAAACCGCCGTCGCTCCTCATCATATCCGTACGAGATTTTCAGTTCGGTCACACGGAAATCCTTGGCGTCGACGCCGTGTTGTTGGCCGAGTTCGAGAATTGCCCGGATCTCGTCGTCACTCTCCTGACGCGTCTCCAGTAATTCGTTCCCCTCCGTCGTTACTTCGATCGTCAGCACGACTTCGTCCGGCGGCGTCACGACAAGTCCCGCGCCCGAGACGGTTACGGTGCGGACGGACTGGTCCTCAGCCAATACGGCCCCAACGGCCACAAACGCGAGGAACGCTACGAAGTAGAGTTGCCTGAAATGCACGGTCCACCTCCTTTTTCCAGATAACAAAAAGACAGGTTGATTCGATAGGGCTGCCACATAAAGGGTGGTTCCATCCCATGTTGCGCGCCACCGTTCCCACGATGTCGTGCTCGCCGACGGCGGTCGGTGCATCGGTCTCGACTACATGCGGCACGATGGCAGCCAGTTTAGCAGAAATGTCGTTTGCCGTACCGTGGAAAGCGAGCTTGTTTGGTGACAATCGTGCTCCACTGAGTGAAGGAGTCTTCGCCACCGGGGCTCCCGATTATCAACTTCTGCCACGCCAGCAGCTTTGCCTTCATGCTCTCGACTTGCTTTGGCACTTGCTCGGCGATATCGTTCTTTTCCTGCTGATCACGTTCGAGTTCGAACAATCCGAAACGCACGTCGCCGGTCTTCGCGGCCTTGCGGAGGAGTTTCCAGTGGCCGCCCATCCATGCGGATTGCCCTGGTAGTTCATACTTGGAAAAGCGTCGTGTGATTTCGGCAACGCGGGCGGCGGCTTGCTCTGCCGTGTTGGCTTCGGTCAAGGGCGGCCAGCCGACGGCGGATACGTTCGGCGATCTGGGTTGCCGCCCGTTCTGGCGCCTTGTTCGAATACTTCTTGTCGCTCGGTTGATCGTGCTGTCGCAATGGGCTACCATGAGATTGTCCGACCAGGGAGCCATGGCATGAGGCAGTTCAAGTGGATCGAATGGAATCTTCAGAAGATTGACGCCCACGCCCTCTCGGCCGAGGAGGTCGAGGCGTCGTTCGACCGCGTCTTCAGCCTCGATGAACGCAAGGACGGCTCCTACCAGATGTTTGCAGAGACACCGTCGGGCCGCCGGATCTGGGTGATCTGGCGGTACGACCGAGAGGACGACGAGATCCCTGACGTCTTTGGTGAGTTGGCCAGCGTGCCCATTTTCGTGATCACCGCGTACTGAGGGAACACCCGATGACTATCGCCGGAGTTGACTCGCGTAGCCCTGAACGTCGAACTCGCGACGAGCAGATCGCCGCGGAGCCGCCGATGGCACCCCTTGAGTTGCCGCCCGACGCGACGCCGTCGTCGGTGGAGGTACATCAGGGCCGGCTGGGACCGCACCCCCTTGCCGTCGCGGGTATCGTCGAGAACGGCTTGGTACGTCCCCTCGATCCCGCCGTGAAACTACCCGAACACTCGCGGGTCATTATTGTCGCGTCCGAGGCGACGTGACCCGAGGGAAATGCCAGAGGGACCGGGCCGAACTCTACCAACCTTCCGAGTTCCGCAGGCTTGTGAAGAATGCCAAGGCCTCGTAAGAGTAGCCACCTGCTTTTCGAGTCCTTCCCTCCGACCGTCATGGGGCCGAGTCTCGACGCTCGTTGCGTAAGGCAAGAGGAAAGGGTTCGGCGGTGCGGGGTCAGAGACCCGCGCACAACTTCCCCGGAGCGCGCGAAGACAGCCTGAAGTCTGGACTCCAACCAAGCGCACGCGTCAACTCAAGGTTGACAAGGCACTGGTGGCAACCGCGTTTTACTCGCCCGAATAGTCTTCGCCGTTCAGGCTCTTGATTACTGACTTCTGCCACGCCGTTAGCTTTGCCTTCATGCTGTCGACTTGCTCGGGCATTTGCTCGGCGATATCGTTCTTTTCCTGCTGATCGCGTTCGAGATCGTACAATTCGAAGCGCGCGACGCCGGTCTTCCCGGCTCTGCGGTGGAGCTTGAACTGGCCGTCGATCCAGGCGGAGTTTCCGGGTAACTCATCCTCGGAAAAGCGTTGAGTGATCTTGCCTGGATCCGGTTCCGGTTTGGAGGCCGGTTGCTCGCCCTTCTCCTCCGCAAGCATCTGTTCAAGGATCGCTGTGCTTCGCTTACCGATTCCGCCAATGGGATATACCCAGAAGCCGAGCGGCTTCTGGCGGCTCTCCATGCGGCCTTCGATCAACGGTACCAGGCTGACGCCGTCCAGCGGCGGTTGTTGCTCGATGTTCACGCCGACGACATCTAACAGCGTTGGATAGATGTCCACCGTGCCGCACTGCACGGTACTGATGCGCGGCTGTTTGATCCAAGCCGGCCATTCGATGATGGCGGGTTCGCGAATACCGCCTTCGTACAAGTTGCCTTTGTTGCCTCGCAGGCCGCCGGTCGAGCCGACTTTCAGAGCCCCGTTGTCGCTGGTGTACCAAAACAGAGTGTTTTTGGCGATTCCCAACTCGCGCAGCTCGTTGCGGAGGCTGCCGACCGCCGCGTCGATACCGGTGATCTCGCCGTAGAAATGCTGCAACTGCTTCGGCTGGTCCGCGTACATCTGTCGGAACTTCTCGGTCGCAATGTGCGGGCCGTGCGGAGAACCAAACCAAACGACCGCCAGGAACGGCTCTTCCTGCTTGACGCACTTGCGCATGAAGTCAATCGCTGCATCGGCCGCCACTTGCGAGCTTTCTCCCTTGGTCTGCACCACTTTGCCGTTGTGGCTCATCAACGGATCGTTTTCGTAGAAGTTTGGACTCGACAACCACTCGTCGAAGCCGCTGGCTCCCGGACAGGCTGGACTGTCGGCTCGCACCGGGCCGACGTGCCATTTGCCGAAGTGGCCCGTTGCGTAACCGGCCTTCTTCAGTGCCTCGGCTACTGTCACTTCCTGCGGGCGCAGGCTGTGACCCCAGGAAAAACAGCCGAAACGATTCGGATGGCGGCCGGTCAGCACGCTGCCCCGCGTAGGCGAACAGACGGGAGCGGCGGCGTAGAAGCGTTCCAATCGCAACGCGGTGGCTGCCATCTCGTCCAGCACCGGTGTCTTCAGCACCGGATGCCCGCGATAACCAACGTCGCCCCAACCCTGGTCGTCGGCCATGCACAATACGATATTGGGGCGCGTCGCCTCGGTCGCAACACTCGCGTTGGTTACCGCCAGAAATGTCGTAATCACAAACACGGTCAGAAACGTGACTGTTCGCATCGCATTCATCCCCCAGTGGCGAGTTCGGACGTTCGTTTGCGATCACGATAAGCTCGCCAGTCGGAAATGTCAAAAGCAGCATGGAAAATGGCAGGCAAAACCCCACTCTATGTCAGTTTGCCCTCGGTTGCTTGACGACGGCGGAGTGCATGGTTACCTTCGACAGGGGCACGAGTCACACGTTGCTCAACAAGACACAATCGAGAATACCGCAGGGGGCCGTGGGCCGCAGCCAAATAGTAACCCGAAGCGTGAGCGAGGGCGCTTTGGATTCCCTCGCTTACGCTTCGGGTTACTATGGATCGCGCCAACAACAAGTCAAACTAACCGATCACTGATATGGGAAGGAAAACACGATGTTCACGAACAACCGTCGCGAGTTTCTGGGCGCTGCGGCTGCGGCCGGCACTTTGGCCCTTAGCCGTTCGGTCCATTGCCAGGAGACGGAAAACAAGAAAACGCTGAAGATGGGTGTGATCGGCGTTGGCTGGTACGGCATGGTCGATGCCAAATCCGCATTGAAGGTGGGCGGCGTCGAAATAGCCGCGATTTGCGACGTCGACAGTGAACACCTCGCCAAGAACGCCGAGGACCTGGAGAAGTTCCAGGGCAAACGGCCGCAAACCTTCAAACTGTACGAGGAAATGCTGGACAAGGCCGATCTGGATGTCGTGGCAATTGGCACGCCGCCGCATTGGCACGCGCTGCAGTTGATCGCTTGCATCAAGCGAGGGCTGGATGTGTATTGCGAGAAGCCATTGGCCTACGACATTCGCGAAGGACGCGCCATGGCCGAAGCGGTGAAGGGCAGCAAATGCATCGTCCAGATCGGCTTCCAACGCCGTCAAAGCCTGGCTCTTCACGAGGTTGCCGAGTTCATCAAGGCCGGTAAGGCCGGAAAGATCGTGCAAGCCGATGTCCAGATCCACTATCGCGCCGGCACCAAAGATCCGACGCCGCAGGACCCACCGCCATCGCTGGACTGGGAACTCTGGTGCGGACCGGGACCGAAGATCCCGTACAGTCCGCAGGTTGGCCACAAGAGTTGGCGGCTGGAGACGACCAGCGGCCACGGTCATTTGGTCGACTGGGGCATCCACAACGTCGACGCCACGCGAATGGTACTCGGGCTTTCGATGCCAAACCAGATTACCGCCGCTGGTGGGATTTACCAGATGCAAGGCAAGATCACGACGCCCGATACGTTGACCGTGCACTTTGAATTCGACAAGTTGCCCGTTGTCTGGCGTCATCGTTTGTGGGGCGCTACCGAGTACAGCCCAGAGGTCAGCAACGGCATTTTCTTGTTTGGCGAAGAGGCCACGGTGTTTGCGTCGGACCGCCGCTGGGTGGTTATCCCGAAAGGCGGAAGCGACAAACGGCAGGAGTTCAACGTGCC
>JADHUC010000078.1 GCA_016784735.1 Pirellulaceae bacterium
CTCAGGCGGAATGACCGGTCGGCTGGAAGACTCTGGTGACGACATGCCCTATGTCGTTACCGATTTGCCAATTTCAGTCCAGATCAGTTTCTTGCTCGCACAAACCAAAATATCAAAACACCGACCCGTGAACGGTTACTTCTCGTTGCTCAATATGCCGTGTGGCAAGCGCTTTCTCGATTTGTCCGCGAAGTCGACCGAGTGCCAAATAGGGACTCGTCGCATCGAACTCCCGAAAGAAGAATCCTTGCCCATCTTTCCCTTCTTCTTCCGCCTGCACACCAAACCCAAGGCTGGCGTGGAAATACGAGATAACAAAGTGCCTGGTTTGGCCAGAGCAGTCGGTGAACGCTTGTCGAATTGGAAAGTCCTTGTCTGGATCGTCGCGTTTGCCCGATTCGTCCGGAACGCGCCAACGGCCGTTTGAATGAACCATTTTTCCCACTTTTCAGAAACAGGGTTTCACATCGGTATCGTATTCTCTCAGCCCGGTTCGCCACAGATGCCAAGTTGAGTGCCCCGAATACTTGATCGCGTTCCAAGGAGCCAAGCAGCAGTGGCTGGCACTTTGTATCGCGCCGAGCGGTTGCGCCAGTTTCCTGCTCTGGTTTTGGCGTGCAGGCATGAAAAAATCCCCGCCCTGCCCCTCGATGCATTGGCGTCGAGTTCGTAGGACGAGGAGATGCACAACAAGATCAGTATCTTAACCGAGAATCTGGCGTTTTTGTCATAGCTGCTGGCGAAGTTTTCGCATTTCGCTCGGATTGGCATGAGGACGATCGCGCTCGTCCGCTTGTTCGTCAGTATCAGATCACGCTGGATGCCATCTTGCGCGATCGTCCCGATCTGGCAAGCTGTGCGGTCCACTGCTGCCACTGTGGAATTCGCTTTCTGACGCATCCGCGGAACGCGAATCGGCGGGATCTCCGCTGCCCGTTCGGCTGCCGTGAGTACCACCGTCGCCAACAGGCCAACCAGCGGAGCAAGAAGCACTATCGAACAGACGGTGGCCGTAAACATAAGAAGCGTCTCAACGGGAAGCGGAGCACGGCAGGCGGCGGCGCCGACAACGGGGCCATACCAGATGCCGTGCAGGCAGACACGGCGGCCACGGACAGGGGCCTCTCATCTTCTGACACCTCGCCTGCGCTTGATCCATCATCGCAATCTGCAGCAGATCTCACGCATCAACCAACGCAGGCTGCTGTCGAGAAAGCACTCCGCGAGGTCGTGAAGTTGACGCTGGAGAGCTTCACGCTTGACGAAGTGACCTTGATGAACTCTTTCATGCTGCCGTATCTGGCGATGGTCGCGAGCGTGATCGAAGGCCGCATAATCAGCCGCGAGGAACTCCTGTACGTGCTGCGCAGAAGTATGAGACAACGCAGCTTCGACAGGCTGCCGCGGCGGGAGTATGTTCTTCGCTTTCTGGACCAACATCCTCCCTGATGGTGCGACCGATGAGCGAAACGGTGGAACGAAGCAGCCTGGATCTCCGCTACGAGAGTTACCGATTGCGGAATGACGCTGCCGAGGCGCGCTTGCTGGCTTCGATTGCCGAACGCGGCATCGAAGAGCCGCTGGGAGGCGTCGATACGCCGCAGGGCCGCCTGTTGCTGGATGGTTTCCGGCGAAATCGGTGTGCTGCGAAATTGGGCATCGAATACGTACCGTATGTTTCGTGGGGTGAAGACGAAACGCAGGGTATCGCCAGCTTGCTCAGTGCCCGCCGGCAGAGGACGCTCAATATTCTCGAACAGGCCCGCTTCGTGGCGGAGCTGTTGAGCACTCATGAGATGACCATCGCCGACGCAGCCGAGATGCTCTCGCGCAGCAAGGCATGGGTCAGCATGCGTCGCAATCTGCTCACAGAGATGAGCCCTGCGATCCAAGCGATTCTGTTTCGCGGCGCCTTTCCCGTCTACTCGTACATGCTCACCTTGCGGCCGTTCATGCGCATAAACGGCGTCGACCAAAAGGACATCGAACGCTTTGTGCGGGCGGTTGCCGGAACGAAGCTCAGCATCCGAGAGCTTGAGCTCTTGGCCCATGGATACTTTCGCGGCACGCCGTCGCTGCGCCAAGCCATCGACCAAGGCAACTGGAAATGGACGCTCGACCAGATGCAGGCGGTTGGGGAGGATCCCGAGGGCCTGAGCGAATTCGAACGCGGCCTGCTCCGGGAGCTCGAACGACTGCTGCAGGCGATGCAAAAAGTGATGACGCAGTGTGACAGTTCACGTCTGCAAGCACGGGGCTTTTATGCCCAAGCCAATCTGTTACTTGCCAGCCTGTTCGGCCGGCGGGAATCGTTCTTCAAGAAGATGGAGAAGTTTTATGATCGATCCGGACGTGCGGAACGCCATTTATCAGTTGCATCAAGCGGGGATGTCGCTGCGGGAGATCAGCCGCCGGTTGCATGTCAGCCGCAATGCCGTGCGGAAGATTGTCAAGCAGCAGGGAAAGTCCGCTCGACGAGAGCGGAGCGACAAAAAGCAGATCGACGCGGCACTGCTGGAGCGCCTGCATCGCGAGTGTGATGGCTGGATGCAGCGGATTCACGAGAAGCTCGTCGAGGAGGAGGGCATCCAGGTCGGCTACTCGACGTTGACGCGGATGTTACGTGAGCTGGGCTTGAGCCGCAGCGAACCGGCGCGTTGCGACCGCGTCGCCGACGAGCCCGGCGCCGAAATGCAACATGACACGACGGTCTACCAGGTGAAACTCGCAGGGCACCGGACGAAGCTGATCGCCAGCCTGGTCTACCTGCGTTACTCGAAACGACGGTACTTGAAGTTCTATCGCGTCTTCAACCGCTTCGCGATGAAGTGCTTCCTGCACGAGGCGCTGATGTTCTGGGGCTACGCGGCCACGCAATGCATCATCGACAACACGAACCTGGCGCGGCTGCGCGGCGCGGGGGGCCGCGCGGTCATCGTGCCGGAGATGAACGCGTTCTCCAAGCGTTACGGCTTCCAATTCGTCTGCCACGCGATCAATCATCCGAATCGAAAAGCGGGCAACGAACGCAGCTTCTGGAGCGTGGAAACGAGCTTCCTTCCCGGCCGCACGTTTGCCAGTCTGGAGGATCTCAACGAGCAGGCGCGTCGATGGGCAACCGAGCGAATGGAGCATCGCGTGCAGACCAAGGCGCGCGTGATTCCGGCCCAGCTGTTCGAGCACGAACGGCTTTACCTGAACCCGCTGCCGGAGCATCTTCCGGCGCCGTACCGAATGCACCAGCGCGTCACCGATCAATACGGTTATGTGGCTTTCGGTGCGAACTACTACTGGGTCCCGGGGACGCACCGCGATGACGTGAAGGTGTTCGAGTACGCGGACCGCGTGACGATCTTCCGGAACTACGAGTGCCTGACCGAGTATCCGCTGCCGCCCAACGGCACTCGCCTGCAATACTACAGTCCTCCGGGTGAGCCGAAACCTCGGCATCGGCCCAACAACCGCCGCCGTGACGCCAAGCTCGAAGAACGGCGTCTGCGCGCGTTGGGAGAGGAAGTGTCGGCGTATCTCGACTTCGCGTACTCGGCTCCAGGCGTCCAGCGGCACCGGTTCACCCGCGAACTGTTCGCGCTCAGCCGCAAGCTGACCAGCGAGGTGTTCTGCAAGACGGCCCACCGGGCCCACCGTTATCGGATCGTCGAATTGGCCACGCTCCGGCGGATCGCCTGGCTCTGCCTGAGCCAGGAAGAAGACGTGCTTCCCGAGCCGGAGGTGGATGAAGACTTCCGCCAGCGTCCCGCTTACCAGGAAGGCTACCTGACGGACCACCCGGATCTCTCCGTGTACGACCAGTTGAACGAAGAACAGGAAGAGGAGGACGAAAATGGCGAACCATTCTAATCAGCCCCGCCAGAACATCGACGACGAACTCATCGCCATGCTGAAGTATCTCCGCTTGGGCCGGTTGCTGGCGCAGTGGGACGATACGCTGGAGAAAGCCAGGAAAGGCCGTTATTCGTCCGAGCGGCTGTTGAAATACATCGTGGAGGAGGAATACCGAACCAAACGGGAAAACGCGCGGCTGCTGCGCCGGCAGCGAGCCAACATTCCCGAAATGCTGGAGATGGAAACCTTTCCCTTTGACAAACAGCCCAAGCTTGATCGCAAGCGAGTCATGTCGCTCTACGACAGCTTCGATTACATGACCAAACAGCGCGGCGTGATCTGGCTCGGTCCCACCGGTTGCGGCAAGACGGGCCTGGCCACCTCTTTCCTGCTGCAAGCGATCGATCGCGGTTATCGCGGCTACTTCATTACCTTCCCCGAGTTGATCCAGGAACTGTTTCAGTCATTGGCTGATCGTAGCGACCGCAAGGTCTTTCGGCGATACCTGTCGTTCGACTGCCTGGTGATCGACGAAGTCGGGTACGTGGAAGTCGAGCCGGCGCAGGTGGGGCAGTTCTTCACGCTGATGCATAAGCGGCACAAACGCAAGACGACGATCATCACGTCCAACCTGGGCTTCGGCGAGTGGGGTTCGTTCCTTAAGAATCCCCAGTTGACAGCTGCCTTGAGCGATCGACTGACCTCGAACAGCCACGTGATCAACATGCGAGACTGCGAGAGCCTGCGCGGCCGAATCGATGAATAACCCGCCACGCCATGGCCCCTCTCAATCACCGCGGCATCTATCGAGTGAGTACCTGCCGTGACCTCAGACGACTTCCGGCGGCAAGCCGACTTCGTTCGTGCGATCCCGTTGGAAGTCGTCTTAACTTCTTGGGGCGCGCTGCGCGACCGGCAAGACACGTCACGGTGGCATACCCAGCGCGGCCCTCTCTCAGTCACCGGCGCCAAATTCTTCAACTGGCACGATTCTCGGGGTGGTGGCGGAGCAATCGACCTGGTAATGCACCTGGGCGGCTGGGACGCCAGGCAGGCCATCCGGTGGCTCTGGCGTCGTCTGGGCTGTCATGGGGCTGGCGTGAACCCGACCGCTCACAAGAGAGTTGATGCTGACACCCCTTCCAGCACCGGCTCTACGTCCAACTCTCGTTCTGCATCATCTCCGGGGCGCAGCGCGCCTCTGAGGGGCGAAACCGATGGTAATCCCACACGACGTCACCGTCACCAGCAACTCCACTTGCCCGCGGCGAGCTTCGCCAATCTCCCACGAGTGCGCGGCTACCTTACCCAGCAGCGTGGTCTATCAGCAGCGATCCTGGCTTCATTGATCGATAGCGGCAAGTTGTACGCGGACGGCCGCGGCAACGCGGTATTCGTCATGGTGGCAGGGAAACCCAATCGTCCGATCGGCGCCGAGTTGCGTGGCACGGGCAACTATGTCTGGCGAGGTCTTGCGCCCGGCACTAGCAAAAACGCAGGCTACTTCTGGGTTGGCAATCGAGGATCCAAGCAAATCGTGCTCTGCGAATCCGCGATCGACGCGATTAGTTGCTTTCAACTACACACGCAAATCCACGGCGCACCACTTCCAGCGGACTGCATCTGCATCTCGACGGCGGGAGTTCGCCCAGACGCGCCTTGGCTTCATCCACTGTTGGCACGTGGCTACAACATCTACTGTGGCTTCGACGCCGACGAGCCCGGCGAAATGACCAGCCGCCAAATGAACACTCGACATCCCACGATCCAACGCTTGCGGCCCCCACGGCACGACTGGAACGAGACGCTAACCTCTCCCAACCCGTAAGCCATCGGCGATGCCCATCAAAACAGCCTCTCCTCCCCGTCTTTCGAACTGACCCCTAGCATCACAACCTGCTGCGCTGCGCGTGGCTACTCGGAAAGAAGTAGAGCCGGGTGCTCTTACCAGAGCGGCGTCGGCCTGGCAGGCCGTCGGAAAAACCAAGACACCGATCAACGTATTTGCGCTCGCAATGATGGCATGTGCGGCTGTTTTCGGCGTTAGCGCCATCCAAGTCAAGCAAGATTCACTTCCAGCGTTCACGTATTCGCTACATACGTTCCTCGCGATTACAGGGATGTTCTTTGTAATTCTCCTGTTCTGTCGTAAGGCAATCTATCATCCCGATGATTTAGCGAAAGCAAAAGACCACGGTGTAGACCTCGGGAAGGACAGTCCAGCGCTTGCGGCTGTCCTGATCGCCCTAATGATGATCGCGTATGGTTGCTACCAGGGGGTCGTCGGTAGCAAACACATGCAGAACAATCAGGCGGAGCCGTCGAGCGAATCACGGGCGGTGAAGACGGCGGAATGAAGCCTGTCGGGTCGGTGAAGTGTCTAAATGGGGATTGAAATCACTATCAGTTGTAGATGGGGAATTTACAGGGAAGGATCGGATTTCCCCCGCCTGCATCACGTTCTTCTAGAACCCCGTTCTTCACCAGCCTGTCGACTAAATCCGCTGCATCCGCTTTGATGTCCGCCTCGGCTATTCGCCGTTGCGCATCTTCGCGAAAGAAATCGCGTGGGACGTAATCCCGTTCCAAACTGCACATCCCCAACACATTCGTTGCCGCAATCACGACGTCGTCAAAGAAACTGCCCTCGCCGTTCTTTGGATTCACTCGCCGAAGGTATTCCAAGAACGTCTCGGCCATTGACATAGGAAGGTCATCGAGAGCTACCTCTTCCTTCCTGCGCTCCACCGCGTTGTCGATGTACAGCTTGACGAGCAGCGGCGTAATGGAAACGCGCTTGTCGTGTCGTTCGACAAGAGATAGCAGATGCTCTCCCAATTTCAGAGCAGCGTCGCCGGGGAAGTACTTCTCAAAATCGTCCTTTGCCAGGTACTCGGATTGGAAACGAAGAAACGTCTCCTTGTCTACCTCTTGCAGCCCTTTCGACGTCATTCTATACCGCATGCTCGATCTTGGCGTGTTTGCGGAACAGGTCGTACAGGTGTTGCGGCTTTCTATCACTTGGTCAACCACATCGAGATGCTGAGCGCGGGGCCGAGACGCGGATAATCTTGGTGTTGTCCTCTCAGAAAAGATGACGGTAGAGCCGAGGTGGAATTCTGCTTGGCGAGTTGGCTTCTCGGTTATTTCGATCATGCACTTGCCAAACGTAGTCCGAGTTGACGACCTGGCGACGCGCCAGTTTGCAGGTGATACCTACACGCTGTCACACGGGATTAGAAACTCTCAAGCGTCAGCCCGTCGTTGCGCACGCCCAGCTTGTACCGGAGCGTGTGACTAATACTCTGGTTGAAGAAATGCACGGTCGCGTCAGCCAGCAGGGCTTGAGCACCACCGGGATGGTAACTGCTCCAGCCATGGCAGCGCCGATCGCCGGGCCCCTGCAACCAAGCTCGGTTCTTGTTGTTCATCGGGTTGCGAATGCTATTGATGGCACCCAGCGGGCTCATCCACGCGGCATCGTCAGTAGAACGCTGGTCGAAAGTTGCGCCGTTGCCGCCGCGCCAGTGCATGTCTTCAAAGGCCATGATCGTGTTGGAGGTGCCGTCGGAGATATCACCCACACGGACGGACCCCATGTACTTGAAGACACCATTCAGATTGGCTTGGCTACTCAGAGATTCTCCATTCACCGACGGAGTGCCGGGATTGGCCCCCCTTCGGAACATGTTTGGAAAATCTGCCGCGGCTTCGATATTGAACTCGGGCACGGCAGCGCAATCCTTCCAACCGCTCCAGACGTGCCCAATGTTGCCCACATAGTCGGTGCGAGCAGCAGGACCTACCGGGCCCCACCTATAGCCAGGCACTTGGTCTGGCCATGTAAGGACCGGATCGCGTGGTGTAGACGGACACAACAGAGTGCCGATTGGCCTCCTGGCAATTGTCCGGTTGATGGGCGTAGCAAACATGAAGCACTGTGCGGACGGCGGCAAATCCCTCTCGATGCGGCTGTACAGGGCATCTTCTTCCAGGTACGGCAAGACCTTGACAATCCATGAGAGCTGAAGCCATCGGCCGCGAGGTTGTCCGGGATACCGACTGTTGCCGGAATCGTAATTCCACGGTAAACGCTCTTTGAAATTGTTGGCGTAGTTGTGACACGCCAAACCGAGTTGTTTCAAATTGTTCGCGCACTCCGCACGCCTTGCGGCCTCCCGAGCCGCCTGGACGGCCGGCAGGAGAAGGGCAATCAAGATGGCAATAATGGCAATGACAACCAGCAACTCCACGAGCGTGAAGCCTCGATGCCGTGAACACGGCCCGAAATGTCGCTGCGACATGATATCACTCCCGCAGAGGAACCGAAGAAAACAGAAACGAAAGCTATGAGGCAGCGCTCAACCATCGTCTGGATTTGTGTTGGTATCTGCACCGGCACCGGAAGCGCTCGACGGGATATCTATATCGATGTTTTTGGTTCCCGAAGTCACTTCAACTTCTTTCGGGGTTGTCGACGCGTCCGTGTATTGCTTGGGTATCACGTCCGACTTGGCGATCGGAAGTTCGGGATCAGCATCCGAACCACTCTCCATGTACGAAATATCGCCGCCCGTATCGGGCACCAGCACAACTTTGTACTTCCCGGCCATGGCCCCCGGTGTGCCCGTGATCCCAGTGTACAGCTTATAGCTGCCATCGTTGCCAACCTGGCCGCTGGCCACTTGATTGGACTTGTCAATCGGATGGAAGTCAATCCTGCAACCCTTGGCCGGCTTACCGCCGATGGTAACCTTGCCACTTACGGGAATTGTCTTCGGTCCCGACGAACCACAACCAGCGATTGCTGCGGCAGTCAGCGCAGCGCACACACCCAACAGAACGGAACGGAAAGAATGCCTTGCCATGTCACCGGCTCCCCAACGACTCGTAAAGTCCTATTGATTCCACAACACAATCTCCAGTCTAACAGCCAGAATCCGTGGCTGTCCAGTCTCGGTAACCCAAGAACACCAAGATGCTTCCACCTGTAAGAATTAGGCGAACGGAAGAAAAGAACTTGCCCGCTGGATCGGCTTCCCGGCGCGTCCGGACGGCGTAGGTGAAACGAGTTGGGCTAAGCGCAGAAGGTCCGGATTTCACCGTTTGGCCGCGAAAAACATTGACAGGGGATGTGAAATGTGTTTCGATTATTAGAAGCGGATGAGCCGGGGTGTGTATCGGCTCGGCTTGTCCTTGCTCGCAGGCGCCGTTTTCTTCGGTCTCATTGTATTTATTGCCCTTTTTTCAAGGAGCGCCGTAATGCGAAGGATACTGGCCAGACGCGCGTTTACCCTTGTCGAGCTGTTGGTCGTCATTACGATCATTGGCATCTTGATTGCGTTGCTGCTTCCTGCACTTCAGGCCGCTCGCGAAGCGGCGCGCAGGACGGAGTGCAGCAACAATCTCAAGAACATCGCTCTGGCTCTGCAGGGCTATCACAACAACTACGAGATGATGCCCATGGGAGCGATGCACAGCGGAGGCAATCCCGCTGGTGCCACCAACTACATGCGGGGGCCGGTTCTGGGGCCGTCCTGGTGGTACGCCATCCTGCCGTTCGTGGAGCGACGTAGCCTTTACGATGACATCGCACAAGGCACGCGGCCCGGCTACTATCTCGACCTGAATTCGCTGAACGGGAGCTTGGCGAACTTCAACGCTCGGAACATCAATCAGAATCTCCCCGGTCGCCCGCTGGACAAGTTCGCTCCTCAATTCATGCGCTGCCCCACCAGCCCGTTGCCGAAAATGGAAAACCAGACCGGCACCATCCTGATGCCGAGTTATGTGGGTATCGCCGGCGGCACGGACATCGCGTGGGATACGTACCCCGGACCCTGGCTGTACCTACAGCGGTGGGGCATACCCACCTTTACGCTCACCGACACGACCTACCGAAACCGTTACTTCTGCCGGACCCGGGATGCTGGAATCCTCACGGAAAGTGGGATGCTTCCGCCCTGCAAGCACGTCAGCATAGCTCTTTGCTCGGACGGAACATCCAATACCATGATCGTCGGCGAGCAATCGGGCTGGTTGCGGGACGTAGACACGACGAGGTCGGTCAAGTATCACGGGGATCCGGGATGGAACCGCGATCCGACGGCGAACCGCGATTTCTGGGCCGACCTTCGCGGTGGTTGGTTGTCGGGAACGAACGAGTATTTGACCGTTGAACAGCGACACTTGAACGCACTGCCTAGTGTCCCTGAGTGGACGGCGAACCTGTTCAACGTAACCACCGTCCGTTACAAGCCAAACGTGAAGGATGTGCTCGGTGCGGGCGGCGCGGACGGCGCACCGGGTTGCTCGGAAGTACACGAGGCCGGCCGGGGAATCAACAATCCCCTGCAATCGGCGCACCGCGATGGTATTGCGGTTGCCTTCGTCGACGGTTCGGTCCACTTCATCGCCGACACCACGGACCTCGGCATCTTGTTGCGGCTTGCCATCCGCGACGACGGCCTGGATGTCGAGATGGAATAGGGCGAGCAGCCAGGATTGCCTCAGTGGATTCTGGTCGAGCTTTGTCCCCGGCGCCTTCTACTGCTGTTAGAGGAGTGATGTTATGCGGAACATGGGATTTGCACTGCACCGACGTGTAGGGTTCACCTTGGTGGAGTTGCTCGTCGTCATCATGATCATCGGGATTCTGGTCGCCCTGCTGCTGCCGGCCATTCAGGCGGCTCGAGAGGCCGCAAGACGCACGCGCTGCACCAACAATCTGAAGCAGCTCGTGTTGGCGTGCCAGGGCTACGCTGAGAAGCACAAAGAACGCCTGCCGTGGAACTCGGATCCTGCATGGATGAGTCGCCAGCAGCCACCCCCTTTTGCCGACGGCAGCGTAGCTCACAAGGCAAGTACCAAGTATTGGCGGATGAGAGATTTCTCTTGGATCGTTGCCACGCTACCTTACCTGGAACAGCAGAATCTCTATGACCGGATCAACTTCGATGATTGGGAGGGAAACTGGGGCACCAACCGATACCCCAGACCCGCCCCGAATGTTGAGCTTCGCAAACGGATCCTGCCCGTGTTGCTGTGTCCGTCCAACGATCAAGAGCCGGTGAATGACCATCAGAACGTCGGGTATCGAAAAGGAAATGCCGGCGGACCCCTCGCTGCGCGCACGGACTATGTCGGCAATATGGGACACGTTTATGGAGGATGGAGGAATTGTGCCTGCGTTCCCGACTTCTTCGATTGGACGGGCCAACGCCGGTTTTTGAGAGGCACCAACCCCGGTACGCCTTGGGTCAACGGCGACTGGGACACCCACTTACCGCGACTCCAAGGGCTGTTCTACTACCGTGGCTCGGCGCGACTGAGTGAGATTACTGACGGCACGTCCCTAACCATTGCCGTGTTCGAAGACTATCACTGGCGCGGCCCTATCGAAAACAGCAGTCGCTTCGATACCGGGGTGACCGTCGACGCGGCTTGGATGAGTCCTCTGGCTGCGATCGGCAACCTGCGCAACCCAATGAACAACCGAAACCCGCTGTGGCGTCTTTGTACGGGGCACACCACCGGCGACGTGCGATGCCATGGTTGGAGCAGCAACCATCCCGGAGGCGCCCTGGCGGCTTATGCGGACGGCACGGTCGAGTTCTTCAGTGAGGATATCGACCATGTCGTGCGTTACGCCTTGGCCACGCGCAACGGCCACGAGTCGTTCGCCGACCGCGGCCAATAGACCCAGCAAGACGGATTTCCAGTCTTAACGTGGGGACGTTTCCAACGTGCCCCACGACAAACGCGCAGAGCGGCCAAATCTCAGCGTGTGAGAATCTTCCCGAATCGCACTACGGGCCGTCGGCTGTCGCGAAGACGGCCATAGCCGGCATCTCGAACCGTCTGGCTGGCTGGGCCTCGAAGCCGCGGCCGTCGCGTTTGGTGAACACTCGCGTGAGACCTGCGGACCGCTCGACGGCTACGATAGGGTAGGCTCGACGAAACCGTTCGTCGGTGGCGAAGAATGTCTGGCCGACGACGTCACGATCCGGGAATTCACCCTTGACCGCGAAATACGACTCGCCCGATTGGCTCTGTGTTGCCACTATCTCTCCTTGGAACACGGCAACGGGCTGGCTTAACCGGATGTCCGGTGTGGTCAATTGCATGCCCTCCACCACGGCGGCCCAAGTCGGTTTGCCATCGGCGGCGCAGAGGACTGCGGTGAGGCGACCGTCGGTGACTATCTCGGTTTCTTCCCACCGAACGCGAAGCGGCTTCGGGTTCGTCATGCTGATAACGATGTCCGTTCCTGCGGATGTTGTGATGGCCACTGCCACAGCGCCGGCGCCATTGCCGGTAGTGATCGGCAGCAGACGGACGCTTTCGACAAGCCGGCGATCGGCCGGATTGCCGGCAAAGACCGAGACAAACTTGTCGGCCTGATTCTCGCCGTCGCATCGACGCACTACGTAAGGCAACGTTGCGCCTCGATCCGTGTTTCGGTGATTTCGTTGTCCCCATCCGTCACCCACGATGACCGTTTCTCCCGGCTGACCCGGTGCCAAAGCACGGAACTCGTAGCCGCCGTCAAGCGTCCAGGCGATGCTCCACGCGGACGTACCGGCGGCTTCCCGCGCATTATCCAGCGGCAGAGACTCCTCCTTCGATTCGCTGTCGGCAGAAGACGACGGGGCAAGCGACAGGCCTTCGATCCGGTACTGACCGCCCGGTCCGTGAAATACGTATTCCCTCCGCGAACCGCCGCCTGCCCGAAAGATGTCGACCAGGTACGATCCCGACTGGCCGTGATCTATCAACACGCACGTGCGGCGGTACGTCGAATCAGGGCCGTACGCGTCCGACGAGGCTTCCATCATTTTGACCCTGGGCGTAACACTGAAGAGCTGAAAGTTGCCGCCGCGGCCTTGCCTCTGCTGGTCGCGACCGTCGATCAACACCAGGTTGTGGGCAAACGTGCGATAGGTCTGGTACTTGTCGGGATGGTCCCACAAATAGCCTAGGTCCGACAACAACTCGCGGCCGTCCTTCCAGTAGTACAGATTCAGACTGTCCAGATGGTGATGGCCGCCGTAGTCGCTGGCATTCAGCATTGCCAGGCTCTCGCGACCGTCCGGTCCGGTCCGCAGGTAACCTTGGGCCAGGAAGGGAAACACCGTGTTGGGCAATCGCAACGCAGGCACGTCTCGGTCTTCCAGACCCGGCTCGCGCAGAAAGACCGCGTCGCGAACCGATCCGCCTGAAAGGTCTCCGCCGGCCATCTCCTTCAACAACGCCACGTGCTCGTCGGTGGGATACGCGACCGCGATCAATTCCGCGAAGTGCGCGCCGATGCTGGTCGTGCGATACGAGTCGGCGGACGGCGGAAAGCGGAGGTCGCCCTGAAGCGTCCATATCAGACCTTGCCAGCAGGCGCCGTAACGAGTGTCTCGGCAGGCGTTGAAACGGTCCAGTCTCTGGCCATCTGCTCCGGCGTAGCCCGGCGGATCCGAGTAGTCGCGAAACGCCAGGGCAAACGGGCGAATGCCGCTCATCGTCATCAGCGCATATGCGGGCGATTCCGATGTGCCTCCGTCGGGCAGGAACCAGTCGTCCACGCAGCGCTGGAATCCTTCGAGGCCGAAGCGGACCAAGCCCGGATGCCCGACGCACATCCCCACGACCGCCGCACCGGCACGATTGCCCACGGACTTGTTGTTGATCGCCGGATCGCACACCGCCAAGTAGACGCTTTCCAGCAGCAAGTCGTGCTCGATGCGCTTCCTCTCCTCATTCGAGTAAATGGGCGCGCCGTCCTCCGTGGCCGTACAGGTCAAATCGTAGGCCAGCGTGACTCGCACGACCCAGCCGCCGTCCATGCCGGACGAGCCGATCCGGCTGGCCGACCAATAGCCGGTGTAGATTTTTCGATTGGGCTTGTTGGGTGGATAGACAAGCTCGTCTTCCGGCAGGTTGTTGATCCGCCGGGCGGCCACGTGCGGGTCCATGCCCGCGTACTCGCCGTACCCGTAACCCGCTCGCACAAGGTATTCGGGAAACACCTCGGCAAAGCGAAGCAAGATGGTCTTCACGCCGCGGGCGTAGCGGGCGTCTTCGGTCAGTGCGTATGCCAGGGCCAGCGAGTCGGCCAGCCCAGCCATGTGGGAGACCTTTCGGGCACGGATGATGCCGGAAATGGACGGCCGAGCCTGCCGATAACCGAAACACTTGAACGTCTCGCCGCCGATGAACGTGAATTTCTGCCCGCGCCCCCAAGTACACTCGATTTCAACACTCTCGGGAAATTCCTCGTTGGGAAACACCGTCTTGCAGACGGAGCAGGCGATCCGCTCCGGACGAGACGACGACCAATTCCATTGTCCATTCGGATGCCAAGGCAGCCCTTTCTCGCGGCACGCCGGACACGGCCCAACACAGCCGGGCGTGGTGGGCTCGATCATTGCCTCGACGTATTCGACGGATAGCCGTTCGAGAATGCTATCCGCCGAGCTGCGAACTCGTTTCTCGTAAGCTCGCGCCCACGCATACCGCCGCACGTTCTCTTTGGCTCGCGAGAGGTCTTCCGGCTTGATCAGCGTCGCTGGGTGGACGACCTGTTCGCGGTACTTCTGCCAGTCCGACCAATCGGCCACGCCCGGCGGCGGGTCATCGCCGACGGCCCATTCGGCGCAAAGCAACACCAGGAAGAAGACGCACCCCAAGCCGGCCTGTTTCAAACGCACCATGTCGATCTCCATTCCTTCTGCTCGAATCGTCATCGTTTTCGACGGTACCGGACCGCCGCCAGTCGCAATTGGTTCTCGCGAACGCCCGTCTCCGTCAGCAGATACTCCTTGGCGCCATATCCAACCAAGAGCTTTCCGGGGCCGATCTCTACCACGTCGGTGTAGCCCGAGTATGGTGTCGTATCGACCGCCGTGAGATCCGCCCAAGTGCGACCGCCATCGCGGCTGAAAGCGATCATTGCGCCTGGGCGACCGTAGCTCATCACTACCTGCCCGTCGCTCAGCACGGCCAGGCTCGGGTAGGCGCCTTCCAAGCCGGTGCGACAAGGCTGTGACCAAGTGCGACCGTCGTCTCGGCTGTCGCTCCACATGATCGGATTGTCCTGACAACCGGGATCCCGTTCGTTGCCCGTGCGCATGACGGCCAAAAGCCTCCCATCCGGCAGACGCCGCATGGAACCTTCGTTGTATCCTTCGCTGCCGATCTGGTCGTAGCCGATGGTCGTTACGTAGTTCCAGTTCAGCCCATCGTCATCCGATTCGCACACATACGTCCGCGAATAGGGCCGTCCGCGCCCGTAGGGACACAGCGCGATATCGCTCTTGAACCATCCGCCAAAAAGCCCAACGAGCGAACCGTTGTCTCGCACGACGATTGACCGCATGAACAAGGGGCCGAGGTGAAGAGCGTGACCCATAGCGGCTTTGGCCTCGGGTACGTTGACTCTCGCTTGCGTTTTCTGAAAGCTCCGACCGCCGTCGTGGGAAAGCGATCGTTGTACGGTGTACCAGCCTTGCTGGCCTTCTACGGGCAGACAACGATAGTCGATGCCCAGGATTCGCCCGTCGCTAAGCGTTTCGGCGCCAGCGCCGAATCCGTCGTTCGCCCCTTGCCACGTCCGTCCGCCATCGGTGGATCGTTTGTTCTCGCACAGCAGCGTACCGTCACGCGACTTGGCGAAGCGGCCGAAGTGCGTGCCCTCGGCAAAGAACCAGGAATCCTCCACCGTCACTTCCAGCACGTCGTCCGGTCGGCGGACCTTGATGGCGAAGGTTCGATAGTCAACCGTCTTGCCAGCGCGTCCCATGGCATCCAATCGCAAGTGATGGACGCCTGGGGGCCAGTCTCGTGTGTCCAGTTCCAGTGCGATACTTCCTTCGGCCCGATCGCGGTCTAGTTCGTCGTTGTCCGACACGCCTTGAGACGCAGTAGGATAGTAGGACTTCTTCTTCGCCGCGTCGTACTCGAAACCCGGCAGCACATCCTCTTCGGCAATGTGGAACGGATCTGCAAGCTGCACGCGGGCCATGGCGCCAAGTCGACCTCGCATCGCAATCCTCACCGCCTCTCCCGCCTCGATTGTCGTTGGTTCGACCTTGAAGGCGGCTATTGCTCGGCTGATCCGCAGCGATGTTGAGCCGAGGTCCTCGATGCACACGCGGTCGCCGTCAACCGTGACGACAAAGTCGTGCCGGGCCGCCACAAAGGGGCCCGTTGCAGGTCGACAACTCGCGAAGAAGGCGAAAGCGTAGGTGCCGTCCTTCCATCGCTTTGTGCTGATCCCAATGGCAAATGCCTGCTCGCGGGGATCGCCGTCTAACTTGCCGTTGTCGAAAAGGAAGTAGCGGCCGTCTTCGGCCACGTAATACCGACCGTTGGCGTAAAGCGGAAAACCTGGAATCGTATCCTCCTTCCGGACATCGTCAGCCGTCCGCAGGATGAAGCTTCCCAGCTTGACTCCCGTCGCCGTCGCCCTGGCATGGATTGTAAACGATTGGCCCAAGGGAAGTTCCAGCGGCTCGATGCGAAACTCGGCCAACTCGATGCGCGCCCCGGCACCAAGCGTGTTCGATGTCATCAACGAAATCAGCCAAACGCAGCCGAAGGCCAGAGACGCTTTCATGTCTATATGCCAAGACGAGCGTCGAGGGGTACCGTGACCTAAACTGTTTCGAAGCATCATCACCTCCAATTGTTTCGACATACCATTGTGTCACGCATCCTCTCATTCATGCAAGCTGTCTCGGTAGGTCCCGCTTGCCGAGCGGGACCTGGAATTCTACCGCTGGAGTTCACGCTTCAGCGTGTCTTTCGGCACGCTGAAGCGTGAACTCCAGCAACCCAAAGGTCCCTTCCGGCAGAAGGGACCTACTTCGACTCTTCCTTCAAGAAGAAATACGTCTTGGGCGTGGAAAGCCGCGGACGCCATGCTACGATGATGCGCATGTCGAGGGTGCCAAGGAAAACCATCCGCGTGACGCGAGACGATTGTTAGTGTTCCGGCACATGTGACTTTGGCCGTTTGCGCTTCAACGATTTAGTTCAAGGAGATCAGCAATGTCAAACAGATACCATGACACGATTGCCCGTTGGCAGCCCCGAGCCATCGCCCTTTTCATCGTTGTCTCGATGGTCTCCGCTTCGGTACTGCGCGGTGCAGAAGATGACCAATCGGCCGAATGGGACATGCTCACGGCCAAACCGGGGATTGTCGAGGCGTGGCAGGGCATGCGGTTGGGCATGTTCGTCTGCTGGGGGCCGGTGACGCTGACAGGGCTGGAAATCGGTTGGTCGCGCGGTGCACCGCGAGGCGGCGAGTTCCGAGTCCGGGAAGGTCAGGGGCCAACGCCGGTCGACGAATACGACAATCTGTACAAGAAATGGCAGCCGGATAAGTTCGACGCTCGCCGGTGGGTGAAGGTCGCCAAGGATGCCGGTGCCAAGTACATGATCTTCCTGGTCAAGCATCACGACGGATTCTGCCTGTATGATTCCAAACTGACCGACTACAAGAGCACCGGTGCCGAATCGGCCTGGAAACACGACGTGATGGCCGATATCGCCGATGCCTGTCATGCCGCTGACTTGAAGCTGATTGTGTACTACTCGCAGCCCGACTGGTACCATCCCGACTACCGCACAAAGAACCATCACCGCTACATCGAGTACTTGCACGGCCAAGTGCGCGAGCTGTTGACCAACTACGGCCGGATTGACGGATTGTGGTTCGACCTGGGCGGAAAACCCGAGGACTGGGACACGGTCAAGTTGTTCAAGATGATGCGCACGCTTCAGCCGTGGCTGATCATCAACAATCGTTGTGGGGTGCCGGGTGATTTCGATACACCCGAACAGCGCATCGGGCCATTCCAACTCGAGCGACCTTGGGAGACTTGCATGACACTCGGCACCCAGTGGTCCTGGAAGCCCGATGATCGGATCAAGTCGCTGAAAGAGTGCATCGACGTGCTGGTGACTTGTGCCGGCCGCAACGGGAATCTCGCGCTGAACACCAACCCCATGCCGAACGGCCAAATCGAACCGCGCCAGGCCGAGAGGTTTCGTGAGATCGGCGAGTGGCTGGTGCAAAACGGCGAAAGCATCTACGGCACTTCTGGCGGACCGTTCTGGGGCCTCGGCTGTCTGAGCACTCGAAAGGACAAGACGATTTATGTCCATGTGTTGAAATGGTACGAAGATACTCTCGTGCTGCCCGCCATACCGAAAAAGATCTTGTCCCACTCGTTGCTACACGGTGGCACAGCCACGTTGAAACAGACCGACGAGCAAATCGAGGTTCACGTTCCCGTCGAACACCGGCAGGACTTGGACACAATCATCGTCCTCAATCTGGACGAATCGGCAGTGGACATCGCGCCGTTACATGTTGTCGCGTGGGGGCCGTTGACGTACCGTCGCAAGGTAACTGCCTCGCACATCTACGACCGCAACCCCCAAGCCACCGCCCGCTACCGCCCGGAGAACGCGGTGGACGGAGATCCAAGAAGCGGCTGGACTTTCAATCCGGGAATCAAGTCGGCGTCGATCGAGGTCGACCTGGGCAAGCCATTCACCTTCGACCGCGCGTGGATCAACGAGCCGTACGATCGGATTCAGAAATTCGAATTGCAGGCGAAGCAGGGCGATGATTGGCAGACGTTTCACTCGGGTACAACGATCGGCGAGGACTTCAACGTCGAGTTTCCGCCCGTGACCGCCCAACACGTGCGATTGCAAGTACTAGACACGACCATCAATCCACTGGTCGGAGAATTCCACCTGTTTCGGGTGAGGGATTCCCAATAATCGCTTGCCAGCGGCCGGCACCAGCGCAGGTGAGATGGTTTCCCCGTTTAACCCGAAGCCGGAGGCGACGTCGGGCGCCGCAAGTGGACAGTCTGTCCCGCTGCCCGCCGTCGCCTCCGGCTTCGGGTTAAACGGCATCGGACCTGCTGCGTCTGTGGGCCAGACATCGCTTTGCTGTCAAGTAGAACATCGCAGCCAGTACACAGATCGGTGTTCCCAAGACGAAGCCGAAGTAGCAGGCCGTATAGCCAACGCCGAACAGAATCGCTTGCTCACGGCTTGCTGCAACTTCTGGGACCGAGCCTGACAGAACGCTCGTGTGCGGCCGCAGGCCGGCAAGATGGACAACGGTGAAAGCGATGGCTAGCAGCACGCCTATCCCAAAAAGTCCGCGAGCCAGTCCGTCCCGCCACCACGGCGAGTTCGTGGGTTGCGAAGTGCTCACCGTGTGTTTCCTTCAGTGATTCGCTCCAACAACGGCCCCTGCACGCAGGCGTACAGCATGACTGCGTCCCCGACCTGGTTGCTGGCGGCAAAACGCATTTGACCATCTTCCCGGACTGGAAACGCCGCGAAGTGGACCGTCGTGAGGAGTTCGCGGAGATACGGCTCGTCGTCGAACGCGCCGGCACCAACGAGGGCCAAACCACTGGAACCGGGGCTGGCGTCCAGGAAAGGAATCACCGGCCCGGAATCGACGTCCATGACGCCCTCCCACGAGTGTGGCCATTCTCTGGCAAACCCAAAACCTAGAATCGTGACTCCCAATTCCGTCTTTGCGCGGGCGTACTGATCGCGGGCAAAGTCGTCGTCCACAAACCGCAGGCAGTGGACCGCCATCCAGATGCTGCTCCCTTCCGGCCCGTCCAAGTGCCGGCCATCCACGGTGAAAGAGGAAACGAGCAGTCCGGTCTTTGGGTCGACAAGCCGGTCCTTTGCCATAACCAGCCAGTCGCGAACAAACGTCGAATGGTCGCGACCGTCGATGGCGTCAGACATGCGAACCGCGGCCACAGCGACTGTGTTGCAGAAGATCCAGCACTCATCGGGATAGCTTTCCGCGCAGTTCACGGGGCCTGCCTGCATTTGAGCCACTACGGTGTTTATGCGATCTGCCAGAAGAGGCTTGTAGCGGTCCGCAACCTGGACGGTCTGGCGAGACGCGAGCATCATGGCAATCTCGCCATCGACAAAAAGGCTGCGTTTGGGATCCACAAGAAACGGGCCATTCCTCGCATAATCCAGCAGGAAGTAATACATGCCCCTCTCGGACTCCACACGCAACGTGTCGTCGATGACGTGGTCCATGACCGCGAGATACTCCGCTTGCCGGTCGGGCTCGCTGATTGCCATATTGGCCAGCGACATCACGAGAAATGTCCGTCCCATGAAATCCCATTCGGGGTTGCTTTCGCGCATCGCGTCGATCTCTGCGGCGCGGCTATTCTCGACGGCCCACAGATCGAGATGCCGCTCAGCAAGCTCAATGACATTGGCACGTCCCTCGGCCGGACCTCGATAGTCGTCCAAGTCCGGCACAAAGAACAGATGCACGCAAGGCAACCACGCAGCGCATGCGAGGACCAACGAAAATAGGCAGATCGTTAGTCGTACCGGCAATCTCATTGTCCGATTTTGTCGTTCTGTGGCAGATGCCGCGGAAAAGGTAGCGGCATAGATCTAGCATAACGCGGATTGACGGTCCAAGCAAAACACCGCGAGGATCTCCTTCGCCCGTTTCTTTATGGTATCCTAGGTGGCAGAATCGAACTGGCCAAACCACTGGTGTCAAACCACAACAACCCACAGTCGTCGATGGAGACAGCCATGTCGGAAATCACTCGTAGGACATTTGTCAACACGTCGGTGAAAAGTGCCGCCGCATTGGGCGCGGGAGCATCGGCGCTGTCCGCTGCACGTCTGGCGCAAGCCGGATCGGCCAACGCGAAGGTGGTGCTGGCGTTGATCGGCGCGGGCGGACGTGGTTCCGGTCTGATCGCGGGAATGACCGGTCTGGAAAACGTCCAGACCAAGTGCGTCTGCGAAGTCAACGACTCGCGCGGCGGTGCCGCAATCCGCAGCCTGGAAAGCACCCAAGGTTTTGCTCCCAAGCGGGTTGTCGACATACGTGAAGTCCTGGACGACAAAGACGTGAACGCAGTCGTAGTTGCCACCCCCGAACACTGGCACGCCCTGGCGACCGTCTGGGCCTGCCAGGCCGGCAAGGACGTGTATGTCGAGAAGAACATCTCGTTGACCGTCTGGGAAGGACGAAAGATGGTCGAGGCCGCTCGTAAGTACGATCGCATCGTTCAAGCCGGCACCCAAAACCGCAGTGCCCCATACGCCTCTTCTGCGCGGGAGTATATCGCCAGCGGCCAACTGGGAAAGGTCGTGCACGTAAAGGTATTCAACCTGCTTGGCGGAGGCCGCTGGAATCCGTCGGCAGACCGCGATCTACCATCGGGCCTGGACTGGGACCGCTGGCTGGGCCCGGCGCCCGAACGCCCGTACAACCCCGGCCGCATGGGGTGGTACAGTTGGTGGGACTACTCGGGCGGAGCGTTGGCCGGCGACGGTTCTCATCAGCTCGACCTGGCGCGAATGGTGATTGGTGACCCACCGCACCCGAAAGCCGTCTATTGTGCCGGAGGGAACCTCGCTTGGGGTTCAGAGCGTGAAACGCCCGAGATGCAAGCCGTGACCTACGATTTCGGCGAGTTCACCATGACCTGCGAGAATTCCACCTTCCCGCCGTACACGTCGAAAACGCCGGGACAGATTCGCATGGGCGACGAGTTTCCGTCCTGGCCGCAAAACGCCACGCGAATCGAAATCTACGGGACCAAACAGATGATGTACGTCGGGCGCCACGGTGGCGGTTGGCAGGTCATGGTCGGCGGCGGCAAGGTCGTGGCCCAAGAGCCCGGTATCCATCCCGACCGTTGGCACCAACCGAATTTCATCGACTGCATCCGCTCGCGAAAACAACCCAACGCCGATGTGGAGCAGGGCCACCTGAGTGCCAGCTTGGTGCACCTGGGCAATCTCGCCTACCGGGCCGGCAACAGACAGTTGGTGTTCGACGCTGTCACAGAGTCGTTCACCAACGACGAATCTGCCAACCGGATGCTGAAGCCGGAATACCGCAAGCACTACCGCATTCCAGACGAGGTGTGAAGTCCGGCCGCTGCGGTCAGGCGACAAACTTGTGACGTGCGGCTATGATCCTGAGTGATTTCGGCAAGGATCCGCCAACTGCCGGTCTTGTAGATTGCATCGATGCCCCACGCGCTCACGGTGATAGGCCGACCACAGCTACTTGCGGCGTCTTCAGTCCAGCCGGCTCTGGACGCCTCGGCCTCCGCGATTGAGTACGTGCGTGTAAACCGTGGTCGTGTCCAAGTACCATGCCCCAGCAACGCCTGGACCGTGCGGATGTCAAGACCTGCCCACGCCCCCCGCTTGAATTCGCTCGACGGTCTGCTTGGCGATTTCGAGTTCTTCGTCGGTGGGAACGACAAGAACTTTGACAGTGCTACCGTCGGCATGTATCTCGAATACCTCGTCCGATCGCTGTGAGTTTCTTTCCGGATCAATGGCGATACCCAGGTTGTGCAGGCCTTCGCACGAGCGGGCGCGGACGAGCGGCGAATTCTCCCCGATTCCCGCGGTGAACACGAGGGCATCGACGTGCCCCAGTACGGCGTAGTAGGCACCGATGTATTTCTTCGTTCGGTGCGCGTACATGTCGACGGCCAATTGGGCCGCCTCGTCGCCGGATTCGGCTCGCTGTTCGATCACCCGCATGTCGTTGTCGCCGCAAATGCCTTTGAGCCCGCTCTCCTTGTTCAACTTGGCTTCGATCTGCTCGTTCGACCAGCCGGTCAAACGAGCCATGTGAAAGACGATGGCCGGGTCCAAGTCCCCGCAACGCGTGCCCATGATCAGGCCGGATAACGGCGTCATTCCCATGGATGTATCCACGCTTTTGCCTTGCCGGATGGCGCCGGCGCTGGCACCGTTGCCCAAGTGCAAAACGATCTGATTCAGCGAATCGAAAGGCCGATCCAGAAACCTCGCTGTCCGTTTGGCAACGTAATGGAGCGACGTGCCGTGAAAGCCATACTGCCGAACGTGGCACGAACGGTACAGCTCGCGCGGAACGGCATAGTGATAAACATACGGCGGGATCGTGTGATGAAACGCCGTATCGAACACGGCCACCTGGGGCACGCCAGGGAAACCGGCTAAAGCCAGCTCCATACCCGCGACCATGACCGGGTTGTGCAACGGCGCGAGCGGAGTCAGTCCGCGAATCGTCTCCAGTACGGCGGCGTCGATCAAGGTGGGTTCCCGAAATGCCTCGCCGCCATGTGCCAGGCGGTGGCCTATGCCGTACAGGTCGCTCGGGTCCTGGTATGCCTTTGTTTGCTGCAGTATCGCGCCGATTCGGTCCATGCCCTGCCGGTGATCGGCCACGGACGTCTCGTCGATGATTTCGTCAAATTCGCCGCTGCCGTTCCGATGACGATGGCAAAGGCGGCTTTCCGATTCGCCGATCCGCTCCAGCAACCCCGTTGCCAACGTGGCGCGGTCGCGCATGTCGAACAGTTCATACTTGATCGAAGAACTTCCGAAATTGAAAACCAATATTCTCATGGAGAGCCTTTAGCGGACTGGGCTTGAATAGCGGTAATCGCAACGGTGTTGACGATGTCGGGCACGGTGCATCCGCGGCTGAGATCGTTGACGGGCTTCTTCAGACCTTGCAGAACCGGGCCGATGGCCACGGCGCCGGATGAACGTTGGACGGCTTTGTACGTGTTATTGCCCGTGTTCAGGTCGGGGAAGATGAACACGGTCGCGCGCCCGGCCACTTCGCTGTCCGGCATCTTCTTTCGCGCGACACTGGCGTCAACTGCTGCGTCGTATTGGATGGGGCCGTCGACTTTCAGGTCGGGCCGATGCTCACGAACCAACCGCGTCGCTTCTCTGACCTTGTCCACGTCCTCGCCCAAACCCGACTGGCCGCTTGAATACGACAACATGGCGACCAGCGGATCGACCCCGAACATCTTGGCCGTTTCGGCCGAGCTGATGGCGATGTCGGCCAACTGCGACGGTGTCGGATTGGGAATGATCGCACAATCGCCGTACACCAGGACGCGATCCTCCAGGCACATGAAAAACACGCTGGAGACAATCGAGCACTCCGGCCGCGTCTTGATGAACTCGAACGACGGCCGGATCGTATGAGCCGTCGTGTGCGCTGCGCCTGACACCATCGCATCGACCAGACCCTTGTAGACCATCATCGTTCCGAAGTAGCTGACGTCGCGCATCACGTCGTGGGCCACGTCCTCGTTGATGCCCTTGTGCTGTCGCAGCTCGAAGTAGGTTTGCGCAAAATCATCGTGCAATGGCGAATCGTTCGGATCGACTACGGTTGCGCCATCCAGATCCAACCCGAGCGACGAGATCTTCTCGTGGATCTCCGCTTCGGCGCCCAGCAACGTGATGTCGACTACCTCGCGCCGCAGCAGTATTTCGCTGGCTCGCAAGATGCGGTCGTCGGTGCCCTCGGGCAATACGATATGCTGGCGCGACGCTTTGGCTCTTTGGATCAGTTCGTACTCGAACATCAGCGGCGTGATCCGGTCGGAACGCGAAGCGGCGATTCGCTGTTCGAGCCCAGACAGGTCGACATTCGATTCGAAAACGCCCAGCGCCGCGGCGGTTTTGCGGTCGTTGTCCGGCGTGATCAGAGCGTTCACGTCGTCGATTCGCGTTGCGGTTTCGAAGGTATCGCTGGGAACGCTGATCACGGGTACCACCGACCGCCCAAAGCCTTCGATCATCCGCTGGAGTTGGGGCGCTAGTTCCAAACCGCCGGTCAACACGATTCCTGCAATGATCGGGTAGTTGTCCGAGAAGACCGTAGCGAGGCTGCCGAGTACGATATCCGCTCGGTCGCCCGGCGTGATAACAAGTGTGCCTTCCTGGACATGGTCCAGGAAGTTCGGCAGAAACATGGCCGCGACCTTGTATTCGCGCACCTCGCGTTTCATCTGATCTTCGACACGATGGAGCGGGCGGCCACCCAATGCCTCGGCAATCTCACCGACGGTCGGCTTACTGAGGATCTCGACTTGGGGCAGGACGTAAATCGGGTCTTCGTGAGGCCACGCTGCGCCGAATCGCTCCCGCACCTGATCGACGAGTTCCGGCTCCACGCGATTGACCACGGTTCCTGCGAGCTGGCAGCCTTCGTCGACAAATGCCTCGCGCGCCGCGTGAACGAATTCGAAAACTTCCTCGGCAGTCTTGAGCCGGCCGCTGGCGACGATCAACACTGGGCAGCCCAAGTGGTTGGCCACCTGAGCGTTGAAATCGAATTCGAAAGCGGCCGCCACGCCGCTGAAGTCGGTTCCTTCGCAGACGACGAAATCGCACTGCCGTTCGAGGGCCTTGTATTTGGCGAGGATTCTCTCCAGCAGTTCATCCATCCGGCCGCTGGCCGTCAAGTGCCGGGCCTCTTCATGCGTGGCTGCGTACAACGATTCATACGGCAATGGCAGTCCGTAGCGGCGGCGCACCAGTTCGATGTCGTTGTCAGGTTCATCGCCGGCGCGAATCACGGGCCGAAAGAAACCGAGCTTTTGGATACGACGCGACAGAAGCTCCATCACGCCCAATGCGACCAACGATTTGCTGCTCCGTGGTTCGGTCGATGCGATGTAGAGATTGTTAGCCATGGTTCCCACCGTGTTCCGCCTGGTAGGCCGGACTTCCGAGTCTTGTCTTTGCACCGCCGCTTAGCATACCATGATGACATTGTCCGGAAAGCCGTCAGCCGCGTCGGTTACGTCTCTGTTGCCAGCAGTCGATATTTTCGGGCGCTGTGGGAAGTGATCTTTTTGGCTGGTATACTCGCATTTGATTTGTTGAGCAGTCGCAGGAAAGGCACGTCGCCATGATTGACACCCGGTTTGCGATTTACCCGAGACAAACGTTCTGTTTTTCATTGATTCTTGGCCTGCTCGCATCTGCATCGGTCAGGGCTGCGGAGGATCCGTTCTGGCCGCAATTCCACGGCCCTAACCGAGACAACAAATCGACCGAAACCGGGCTGCTCAAACGCTGGCCTGACGAGGGACCGCCGCTGGTGTGGACGGCTCGCGGCATCGGCCGTGGTTTTTCGAGCGTGTCGCTGGCCCACGGCCTGATCTTCACTGCCGGCAATATCGACGACAATACCGTTGTGACTGCCTTGCATCTGGACGGCAAGATCCAGTGGCAATACGAAAACGGCCGCGCGTGGACGGCGCCTAAGCCGGGATCGCGGTCCACGCCGACTATCGACGGCGACCGGCTTTATCACAAGAGTCCGCACGGCGAACTGGTGTGTCTGGATGCGCGCACAGGCGAGAAGATCTGGGGATTCAATATCCTCGAAGAATTCGAAAGCAAGAACATCACTTGGGCCATTTCCGAGGCGCCGCTGATCGACGGCGACCGGGTCATCTGCAGCCCCGGTGGACCGCAGGCTGCCGTAGTGGCGTTGGACAAGATGACGGGCGAGGTCGAGTGGAAATCGCCCAGCACCGGGGAACTGGCGGGCTACGCGTCAGCAAGCTTGGCCGAATACGGCGGCCTGCGAATTCTGTCGACGATGACGGCCAAGGCGTGCATTGGATTGAACGCCGATTCGGGCAAGTTGCTTTGGCACGTTGGCCATATCACTCCTTGGGACGAGAATATCTTCACACCGATTCTAGAGGACGGCTGTGTCTTCTACAGCACCGGGCACAAAGTGGGCAGCCGCAAGCTGAAGGTACGAGTCACCGACGGGAAAGTGACGACGGAAACGCTCTGGGAATCACGGGAGCTGGACAACCATCACGGCGGCGTGATTCTGCTGGACGGGTATCTCTACGGCTCCGGCCACCGCCGCGGCTGGATCTGTCTGGACTGGGAAACGGGCAAGACGATGTACAACGAACCGGGCGTGGGCAAAGGATCGCTGACCTATGCCGACGGGATGTTTTACACACTGGGCGAACAATCGTTGATGGGTCTGGTCAAAGCAACGCCGGAACGTCATGAAATGATCAGCCAGTTTCGACTGCCGCCCGGTGGCGAGGGTCCTGCGTGGGCACATCCGGTGATCTGCGCCGGTCGACTTTATATTCGATATGACGATTTCTTGTATGCGTATGATGTCAAGGCGAAGTCGTGATTGGTAAAGCGTGCCCGTGCCAGTGATACCAGTCCGAGACAAACATGTTTGACGACAATCCGTACGCTTATCATCCTTCCGAGCAACTGGCCGACGAGGATTCGTCGAAGTGGACTCCGCAGGAGCGCCTTGGCGGACGATTGCTTGTCGGAGCCGGTGCCGCGCTGGTGACCATCTGCCTCACGGCAATCGGAATGTACTTCGAACTCACGCAAGTCAACGAACCGGACGGCGTCACGCCTACGGACATGGTAGACACCGTGGCCATACTGCCGGAGATCGTCGTGCTGCTGGCCTTTCTGGGTTTGGCTCGCGAAACAAACAGTATCGGCCTATGGCGCAGTAGCATCGTCTTCTTTGCGATTGGCTGGATCGTATCGGCAGGCTTTGTGCTCGCCGAGCTGACACTGCCGGACCAGTGGCAAGTGCTGGCTTTGACGGCGGGCGTCAGTATCGTCTGCCTGATCGTCCTCGTCGCCAGAAGGCCCCGTTGGTATCGCCCAGCGCCCCTTCCGCCGAAGCCCGACGTCTCCGACCGCCCGTCGTCCGCATCCAAGAAGAAAGGCACGGGTGGAATTGGTTGTATGACGATCTTCGGAATCTACATGCTGATCAAGATCGGCGTGCGTCTCATCCGAAACGCCGCTCGGATCGACTTGGCTGCTTTGCTTGCCTGGGGCCTGATCCTTGCGATAGGGCTCTTGTATGCAGTACCAGCCGTCTGTTTTGGCATTTCCAAGATCCGTCTTCGTGATAAGTTGGGCGTGACGGCTGTCTTGTCGGGTATCCTCGACTTCATTGGCGCTGCTTTGGCGGCGGCAGTCTTCGTTTGGCTTGGCGTTTTGCTGAGTCAGCAAGGCGAGACTGACGAGATGTGGGATCCCGTGGTCACGATCGCATTTGGTTTTCACAGCATAATCTACGATCTGGTCGTCGTCGCGCTGTTTCTCTCTGTTCGAAACCTGATCTCTCCGAGTTGGAACTCTGACGATCTGGCTCCTACTTAGCTTCGATCGTCATGCACCCGCAGCACCAATTGTCGGTGATTTTGCACTTTGGAAGATACGTCTGGTGAAGCGATTGCGCGGCGTCAAAGCTGACTTCTGTTCCTGCAATATCCAGCAACTGAAGATGTTTGAGACGACGTAGCGGTTCGAGCCCTGCGTCGGTGATGGGCAGACCACTTACGCCCAGTTCCTGAAGTCTTTCGGCGGCGGACACTTCGTACATCAGTTCATCGCCGAACCCGAGTTCGTCGACTCTTAGCGTCCTCATCGCCGTTTGCCGCAAGACCGGACGAAGGTCTGCGGCAACGAAACCCGCCGTGGACTGCTGGCGTGATCGCGATTTTACATGGAGGAACCCACCAATCCGATTCGGCTGGAACACCAGCGTCTCCAAATGCTTGCATCCTGATACGGACATAAGACCATCGGCTGTTGTCGTTTTCGGATTCAGCGCCAGGTGACGCAGTTGCGGTAAGGTTGGAAGCTCGCGCAAACTCTGTCCAGATCCAGAAGAGGATAGATTCAGGTCCAGTGTTTCGAGAGCCTCGATGCGTGGAAGCCGGCGAAGCGCTCGATCGCCAATGTTGATGAGGCGAAGGGCCTTCAGTTCCGATAGATCGTCAAGGGCAGCGAGAATCGGCCAATCCGAATTGGCGGGGCCCGAAATCTCGAGTTTCCTGAGCGATCGCAAAGAGCGAAGTGCGTCGATGGATTCCGGCGGACACTTGTCTCCGTGACAAGTCAGCGTGATTTCCTCGAGCTGATCGGCCCCGGCAAACTCGGGCAGGCGGTTCACAGGGACATTTCCGTATCCGATAAACCAAATCTTCAGCTTCTTCATTCCGCCAAGCAGGGCTACACTCTGATCGCCGCGCAGCCAATAATCAAATCGTTCGATCGAGGAGCCCCGCAGCGCCTTCAGGCCCCGATGGGTAAGCTTAAGATGCCCCAGGCGGAGCGTTTTGAGTCTTGGCAACATCGCGACAGCCGGCATCGCCTCATCGCCGAACTTCGTCCCGAGAAGATCCAGGAACTCCAGATTTGACAAGGACGTGATCGAGGCAAGCGATCCGCTAAGCCGGTGGTTCATACTGAGATCCAGCCGGCGTAGTTCCCGCAGCGATTCGATGGGCTTCAGCCCTTCCGTCGATAGCGTCCCGCCCACAACGGACACACCGCGCAGCGTCATCGTTCGAATGTGCGGAAGCGAGCGAAGGATTTCGAGGTCACCATCCTCTAACGGGCAGCGGTGAAAACTGAGCGCCCAGACACGACCGTGTCGATCGAGACGATACTGGCCGCCGAGGTCACGCAGTCGTTCGAGCACTTCCGGCGGCGTAGGCACCGGAGCGTCTTTGACGGTTAACTCTGCTGGTCCACGATCCGGGGAATCACCGCAGCCCGCAAATACGATGCAGACTAGCACGATCGCAGCCGCGGCATTGGCAATGCGTGCAGCAGCGGCTCTGTTCGCACAAGCAGATGAGACGATACGCATTGTTGTCTCAAGGCGGTCCGGTTTCATGGATTGTTGACATAGTCCTAGCAGTAACATAAACCTGTCACTGAGGCAAGCGTCCGCTTTTGGTGCGTGAAAGGTACCTGGTTGTTAGAATGCGTTGACCGATCCTTTGACCAAGACCCTTGATAAAGGAGTTCGCGAGGCATGAGGACTACGAACAACAAACGGACAAGAACAGCGTGGATTTCGGCTTGGCTGGCCGCCGTCGGTGTGTTTTCTGCCAACGCCGCCGACCTGAAAACGGATCGGCCGAGCGGCGAGCGCGACGCGACAAATATCGCTCGCACGATCGTCTCCAAATTGAAGTGGAACCAAGGCATTGGCCTGGATGTGGGCCCTGGGGACGCAAGGCTGGCGATTGAGATTGCCAGGGCTAGTGAATTGACCATGCATTGCGTCGCGCCAGATTGGGACGCGGTTCAGAAGCTGCGCCGGGATGTCGATGGGGTGGAGTTGGGCCGCGGGCGGATCCTCGTCCAACGCGGACGCTTCGATCAACTGGATTATCCGAGTCGTTCGGCCAATCTCGTGATATGCGGCGACCAGTTCACGGATGGGCTTCGTGGGCGCGACGCGAGAGAAGTCTACAGGGTTCTCAGCCCGAACGGGATCGCTGTGATCGGCCAGAGTGCCGCAGCGGGCCGGCGCGGGAACGTGTTGACCCGCGGACAACTCGAAGACTGGCTGAAGAAGGCCGACATCAAGACCTATGAGATTGTTGAAGGCGACGGTGTGTGGGCCCTGATCACACGTCCACCATCACCGGGATGGGACGAGTGGACCCATCGAAATTACAATCCGGCCAACACGCTCGCCAGCCAAGACGAGATGCCGTATACAACGTATCGGCCGCATTGGATTGCGGGTTATCGGCCGGGATTGGCTTCGGCCGGAATCGCGTTGGCCGGGGGCCGGGTCATCATCGCCGGACTTTCTTATCCCGACCATCCTGACACCACGCCCTATATCCAAGTCCTCGACGCATTCAGTGGCGTCGAGTTGTGGTCCAAGGTCGGCAAGAAGGAGTTGCCCATCGATCGACCTCCCGGCATGTATAGCAATCGTGAGTTCTGCTGCGACTACGCCGTTATGGGCGACGAACTCTATTTGTTGGGCCGCCAGTTTTGTCACGTCGTCGATCTTACGGATGGTGCCATCAGCCGATCCATTCCGATTCCGACACAGGCTTCGCCGGAGACGGGAGACGTATGGCTGTACCTTTCCTGCGTGGACGACACGTTGTTCGGCGGCGTGGGACAGTCGCCGAACGTGAAAGTGGACTGGAACACCATGAACTATCGAGGCCGCTCGAAAGCCGTGTTTGCACTCGACCGCCAGTCCGGGAATCTCAAGTGGATCAACCGCACACCGGCCGTCACGTCTTCGCTGACAGTTAGTGACGGACACTGCTTCTATTGCGACCCACAACTCGGACTTCATGCACTGGACGCCGCGTCGGGCGAAGGAGTCTGGTCCAAGAGTACTGAACTGCCGGAAGGAAGCGAAGTAGTGGGTTGCGCCGCTTATCGAGACAAACTATGGATCTTGTACAACCGGCCGGTGGCCGACAAGCGAGGCGGATTCTACTCCGGGGCCGACTTGCTCAGAGTCGGTCACAACAGACGAGAACTGGCTGCATTCTCCGCGCGCGACGGTTCCCGCTTGTTCGACTGCGACTTCGGGCTCACAGTCGCCAACTTTGCCTTCTCCAAAGATACCGTCTACGGGATGCGTCAACACGACAAAGGGCTGGCCGCCGCCGATGTGCTGGACGGGACTCGCAAATGGACGCGGCCTAATTGGGCTATCAAGTGCACTGCCTCGCTAGCGACCAGCAATTGCCTGATATACCGCTCGACCGAGACCTCGGTCCTGAGCCTGGCATCAATGGAAGAGACGTCCGGGGCAACTCCTCAGAAGGTTTCCTTTGGCGGCTTCCGTCCCACGTGCACCTTCGCTGCCGTTCCGGCGTTCGGTATGTTCTATATCCAAGCACCCGGCTGTCAATGCCCGTCGCCCCTTCGAGGAAGCCTAGCGATGGGGCCGGGTGAACCGCCGCAGCCGATCCCTACCGATCAACGTTTGCGGCAGGGCGCAGCATTTGAACGAGAAGTCATTGAAGAACAGACCAACCCGATTTGGGCGACTTGGCGTGCGGATCGCGAGCGAAGCGGACGGAGTTCCGAAGAGGTCTCGTTACCGATGAAATCGCTGTGGCACGAAAGGCTATCCGGCCCCCTCACACCCGCGTGCGCCGGGTACGGACTTGTCTTCTGCGGATCAGCCGATGGCGAAGTCTGCGCTTTGGATGCTCGCACGGGCGAGAAGAAGTGGCAGTACCTTGTAGGCGCGTCGATTCCTGCAGCACCTTATCTGTGGCAAGGAAGGATTTACGTGGGCGACGAAGACGGTTGGGTGCACTGCCTGCGTGCGGACAGCGGCCAGTTGATCTGGCAGTTCCAAGCCGCACTGGCGCCCGATCGAGCGGTTACCTACGGCCGATATGCCTCGCTCTGGCCCGTCGGCAGCGGTGTGCTGGTTCACGACGGAGTTGCGTATTTTGCGGCGGGTCGGCTGCCTAGCGAAGGAACCGTTGTCTATGCCCTCGATGCACGAACGGGACGTTCGCGCTGGGAAGAACTGCTCAACGATTCGGTAGCCAAATTCAGAAATGCATTTGTCCCAGGCGGCCCGCTGGCCATGAGTGAAGATCGCCTCTATTTCCCGACCCCCGAGGCGGCGCCGTGGCAGATCCAACTTAGTGGTTCGGATCGAACGCCGCGTGCCGTGGCACCCGTCTTGTTTGGTGCTCGCCGCGGCGGGCCTGAGATCATGGTGGCAGACAATCGGCTGGTTTCCACTACGCGCGGAAGGCAATATGTGTGGCATGTGAAGTACGTAGCCGAGAACGCCACTGGGAGGCTGCCCATTGTCGGCGATGATGCCGCCTATCTACCCAACCAGAAAGTTGGCGGCAAGGTCGGTCCCTACCTGGTTGCCTCTTCAGGGCCATTGACCAACGACAAAGCGGCCCCGCCAAGGCGTCTCGTCTGGAAAGCGTGGGAAGGTGTCCTGATGAACGTGTTGATCGAAGCAGGTGGCGTGTTGTTCTCCGGCGGAGAAACAAAGGTCTACGCGACCGGCGCCGCTGACGGGGAGGAACTCTGGAGTGCCCCCGTGCCGAGCGAAGTCACGGATCTGGCGTTCCAGGGCGGCCGGCTGTTTGCTACCTGCCGGTCCGGCGAGATTGTGTCTTTTGGCGCACTGGATTGACCGAGTTTATAGGAAGTGTCGTTCCATGAGAACACTTGTTGCGGTTCACGCTGCGCTGACGTGGTCTTTCCTCTACGGCATCCTGCTGGCCGACGACTGGCCTCAGTGGCGAGGTCCCAGTCGAGACGGCGTCTGGCACGAGTCCGGCATCATCGAGAAGTTCGAAGCACCTCAGATCAAGATTCGCTGGCGCACCCGTATTTCCAGCGGGTACAGCGGGCCGACGGTCGCCGAGGGGCGCGTGTATGTGAGCGACTACGTGAGCGAACCGGAACAAGTAGAACGGATTCACTGTATGGACTGGAAGACGGGCAAGACCATATGGACTCACGCCTATCCGTGCGATTATGGATCCGTCGGTTTTCCCGCCGGGCCTCGGGCGTGCGTTACGATCGACGACGGTCGTGCCTTTTCGCTGGGTACTGTGGGCCATTTCCATTGCTTCGATGGCGCGACTGGCAAGGTGCTGTGGAAGAAGGATCTTGTCGACGAATACAAGATCCGCCTGTTAACGTGGGGAATCGCCCCCGCACCACTTGTGGAAGGTAACTTTGTGATTCTGCAGGTCGGCGGTGCGGGTGGCGCCTGCATCGTCGCTTTCGATAAAAGGACTGGCGACGAGCGATGGAAAGCTCTTGACGAGCCGACATCCTACTCCTCGCCCATCGTTATCGAACAGGCCGGTCGCCGTGTCCTCGTCTGCTGGACGGGAGCCAGCGTCTCCGGACTGGATCCGGATACCGGGACTGTTTATTGGAGGCACGCGTGGGGTCACGATGGCGGATGGATCGATCCGATCGCAAGCCCCGCATTCGATTCGAACAGGCTGTTCGTCTCCTGTACCCAGCATGGTGCGCGCATGCTGAAACTGCATCCGGATGAACTGAAAGTCGAATTGGTTTGGGAATACGCCGGTCCCGCTCGACGACGCGGCAAGAGTTTACATGCCGTGATCTCGACACCTTGGCTGGCCGGCGATTTCCTTTACGGAATCGACTATTTCGGCCAGTTGCGCTGTCTGGACGCCAACACGGGCGAGCAAGTCTGGGAGGACCGCACAGCAACATCGCAAGTCATCTGGGGAATGGGCCATCTGGTCCGCAACGGCCAGAAGACTTGGATTCTCAACGATCGCGGCGAGTTGATTGTATCCCGGCTGTCGGCAAGGGGATTCGAGCAAATCAGTCGCGCCAAATTGCTCGAACCCACGCGAGAGCAGTTCCGGCGCCGCAGTGGTGTCTGCTGGTCCCATCCGGCTTTCGCCTACAAACATGTCTTTGCCCGGAATGACGAAGAAGTTGTCTGCGCGAGCCTGGCCGCCGATGAGCCCCCGGCGGATGCACTGGCTCACGGCCGGACTTCGTCCGCCCCGTCCGGGAAGGAACCCATGGTGTCCAAAGCACCACCGCCACTCGTTCCGCCCTTCACAGCCGAACAGATCAAGGGCAGTCAGCAGGCGTGGGCGCATCACCTGGGTATGCCTGTAGAATACGCGAACCTCCTCGGCATGAAGTGCGTCTTGATCCCGCCGGGCGAGTTCCACATGGGGTCCACCGAAGCGGCAACCAACCGGCTGTCTCAGGAGGCTACCGCGCATAAGATGCCGGAATGGTATATGAGCCGATTGTCCGATGAACGTCCGCAGCATCGTGTCAGAATCACCAGACCGTTCTACATGTCGCAATACGAGGTGACGGTCGGGCAGTTTCGCAGCTTTCTCAGTTGGGGCGACTACCACCCGGACAAGGTCGAAGATGGCCGCAACGGCTGGGGCCTGAATTCGGCGACCGGAAAACTGGAATCCGGGGCGCAGTACACCTGGGAAAACCCTGGTTTCCCGCAAACCGACCAACATCCGGTAGTCAACGTGAGCTGGAACGACGCGGTCGCGTACTGCGAGTATTTGCAGAGCGCCGAGGGCGACGAATGCCGTTTGCCGACCGAAGCAGAATGGGAATACGCCTGCCGCTTGGGGATGACCGCGTCATCGGCCAGCGCCGCCAACCCGCGATCGCTGCGCGAGCGGGCCAACGTCGCCGATGTGTCCCTCGGGCGCAAGTGGCCGGAAGTCGCGACCGGTTCGACCTCGGCTTGGGATGACGGTCACCCGTTCACGGCCCCGGTCGGGCAGTTCAAGCCTGACACGCTTGGCCTCTTCGACATGCGCGGGAACGCGGGGGAATGGTGCCAAGACTGGCATGACCGGAAGTACTACGAGCGATCACCTCAGAGCGATCCAATGGGCCCCGATTCCGGCTCGCTACGTGTGCATCGCGGCGGCAGTTGGAGCCAGCCCTCTCCCGCCTGCCGATCAGCCTTCCGCAACGCGCGCTCGCCATCGGATCGGCACGCTACCGTTGGTTTCCGGGTGATTCAGGTATGGTAGTCCGCGGCCGCTTGACAAGATCAATCGACGGACGCGGTCGCGGCCAACACGGTGCCGTCGGCCAGACCCAGGTAGTAAGATGTGCCGTCGTACTCGATGGAAAGCGGCCGTTTGATATCGGGCGCAAGGTCGCGATGCGTCCAATGGGCGAGGTCGGTGGATTCCACCAGTGAGTATTTCCCCTGCCGCGCCAACAACAGCATCAGCCGGTCGTTCTTGACCAACGTGTCCACGATCTGATCGCACTCCAGTGGCACGCGGCGTGTGTTCTTGCCGTCGTGGGCGAACAACTGCCACTGGTTCTTGAACTGATCCCCATAGCGACCGATGCGAGCACATAGCAGCAGGTGGTCGCCAAAGACGTGGGGTTCGATCGTCTGGACAAGACTGGCTGAAACGATATCGGCTCGGAACCATCCCCCACCGTCGTGGACGAACGACCTCGCGACCCGGTTATACTGCTTGCCGTCGTCGGATTGGTTCTGCTCGGGAGTCGACTCGCGGGCCATCGGACCGTCCGCGTATCCGAATGCGAATAGGCGACCCTTGTACGGCATCAAGGCCGTTAGCCGGTAGACAGCGCCAAACGCCGAGGGGGTCGTGAACTCGTATCGCCAAGTCGCCCCTTGATCCTCGGAAGAGTAGATCGCGCCGATCGCCGGTCTCCCCTCGGAAGGGCCAATGTAGCTGCCCGTGGCCACGTACCACCGGTCGGTGAACTCTGCGAAGTCGAACACATGCAGGCCCCGAGGAATCGTCCGGTGCTTCTTCCAGCCCGAGGCTTCGTGAACGTATAGATTGCCGAACTCCCAACTCTCCGTGGAATCCGCACCAGGCAGATACAAACGATTCCCGTAGCGTCGATACCGGACAATGGCCTCCTCGTCGACGGTGTACTCGTTGACGAATTTCTGCTGCGCGAAGTCGTAGTAGATAACGTCCGTCGGGCCAGTATCCTTGAACCAATCCCCGTGGCCCAGGTACAGCCGATCCTGAAAGAGCATCAGTTCGTTGATCTTCCGCGCCGCCTCTTCTTTGGCCGCTGTTGGCTGTCCGAGAGGCCGGAACCTGAGCAATTCCCCGCGAGCTTCACCGAGCAGTGCCGTTGCGGCAAACCACAACGCTACTATGATGCTGGCGGACCTTGACGATAGTCTCATGGCGATCACCTTTCTGTTGTCAAGGAGCCGACGCCGTTGCATTCTGACTGTGGGGCACGTTTCCAACGTGCCAGGCACGATGGAATCGTGCCCCACTTATTCCTGCGCCGAGGCTCGGCTTCCTACAACTGAAACAGACGAGTCGGCGTCTTGACATAGGTGTGTTCGATGAAGTCCAGAGCGATTCGCTCATCAATGATCCGTCGGGCGATCTGATCTTCCAGAACGTTAGCAATGACCTCGCGGGTGATTTCGCCCGTGCCGACGATGCTCTCCGGACAACTGCTGTCCGAACCGAAGCAGAACTTGCCGTGCGGCACAATCTCGATCCACTCGGCCAACGCCATTCGGAACCGGGCCCGGGTCATCCAGGAAATCCAGGTGAAGTCGATATTCACGTTCGGGAACATGCGAGCCAGGTAGGTCGTTTCACCGACGTAAGGGTTGCCTCCATGGAGCAGCACCCACGTAATGTCCTTGTATCGTTTGTCGACCAGAAGGTTGTGCAGATGCATCGGATTGGACTGTCGGAGGTCCGAGTGCCCCCAGATCTGGAAGCCTGTGTGCACGACCACTGGCAACTCGTTACGCTGGCACGCCAGCAGCGCGTGCCGGAACGCGTAGTGCTGCACCTTTGCTATCTCCTCCCGGCTCATGTCCTGTTTCTTGGCAAATGCGGCCTGTGCCTCCTCCAAAGACGGGTCGCTGAACTTCAGACCGATCGTGTAGGCGAAGGCCGTCTTCATCCCCACGACTCCGTGGGAGCGCCACGAATCGATGGTCGCGTCCAACGCGTCCAGGTAGTCTGTGAGCGTCTTCGGCCCGGCGAAATGGCCGCTAATCGAATCGTAGTAGTTGAATTCCATGTCTCGGCCGTCCGGACAGAACGCGCGGTCCTGGCCGGCGATGGCTTGATCGATGTAAGCGAGCAACCGCAGTCGTGGCGACAGTTTCGCGTGCGAGGCATGTTCGGGCCTGAAGCCGGAGAAGCAGAATTGAATCGAGATATCGCCCGCATCCAACGCGGCCTCCAAGGCAGCCGCCGGTCCTTTCGCCCTGAGCGAGGCAGCCTTCTCGAACAATTCTTCCGATGAATCCGGCCGAAGGAAAAGACCGGCGTCGATGCCGTACAGTTTCCGGCTGCCCAAAGCGAGTTGGCGGCTGAAACTCATACCAGGGCTCTGCGTGAAGTCACCCAGTCCCAGGGCCATGTTCTTGAGCGCAGCCGGCTTGGAGTGCCAGTGGCTGTGCGTATCGATGCGCTCCATGGTCATCGCTTTGAGACGCACGTCGCTCATCGCGTGTTTGGTCTCCTCACGCGACTCTGTAGACCCCTCGGTTTCGGATGCGGCAGACGGGAGGCCTTGGCATGCGAGAGTGCCCGCCGTCAATCCTGCCGCCGTGCTTCGCATGAATGCCCTTCGCTTGATATCTGTCACGATCTACACTCCTCTCTTACTTGGACAGCGCCACTTTGAAGCCCATCGTAACCCGAAGCGTCAGCGAGGGAAGACGCTGCAGCCATTTCCTCGCTGACGCTTCGGGTTACCATGTTCGACCGGTCTGCCTCACCGCGCGCTGAGTCATCAACGACGAGATTCCGGCGTGTCACGATGCGGGCCTCGTGGTTGCATCCAGCACCTCGCGGATGCGCCGAAACAGCGAGTCGCCCTCTGGGGGCTTTTCGAGGAACTCGATGCGCTCGCCTTCGGCCGCGCCGGCTTTGAGAACATCTTCGGCATAGCCGGACATGAAAATCACCTTCATGTTTGATCGCTGTGCGATCAGCTTCTTCGACAGTTCCCAGCCGTTCATCTCTGGCATCGTCACGTCGGTCAGCAACAGGTCGATCGGCCCGTCGTGAGCCGTGGCGGCCTCGATCGCTTCGGGCGCGCCCAGTGCGCGTATGACGTTGTATCCTCGCATCTCCAGTAGGAAAACGCCGGAATCGAGTACGACTTCGTCGTCATCAACGACAAGGATCGTCTCAGTGCCACCGGGGTACGCGTCTGCCGAACGCGCCGCGTCGTCACTGCCTGCGTCGACCGGCTGTTCGGCACTGGGCAGGTAGATGTGAAATGTCGTTCCTTCGCCTTCGTGGCTATCCACTTCGATAATCCCGCCGTGCTTGGTCACATCAGCAAACACGGTCGAAAGGCCCAAGCCGGTCCCTTTGCCCACGGGCTTGGTGGTGAAGAAGGGCTCGAAAATCCGTTTCACTGTCTCCGCCGGCATCCCGCAGCCGGTATCGGCCACGGACAACTGGACGTAAGGCCCCGGCCCGGCCAGCGGGTATGTGGATACGCGAGCCTCGTCAAGCTGCTCGATGGCCGTTCGGATCGTCAGCTTGCCACCGTCCGGCATCGCGTCGCGGGCGTTTCTGGCCAAGTTCAAGAGGGCTTGCTCGATCTCGCCGCGATCCGCTTCGAGCGGCGGTAGGTCCGGGGCAAGATCGGTTTCCAGTGTGATCGTTTCGGTGATCATCCGTTGGATCACACCGTCCAGTTCGCCGACCACCTGGTTGATGTCAAACTGCGATATCTCCGGTTTCTTCTTCCTGGCAAAGCTGAGCAACTGCTTCGTCAGAGTCGCACCACGCCGGCCACACTTCTTGATGTCTCGCAAAGGACGCTCAAGGTGTTCCGGAAGCTCGCCTTCCTGCGTGGCGAGTATAATCTCGGCACTGCCGAGGATCCCGAACAACAGGTTATTGAACTCGTGGGCCACACCGGCAGCCAGTTGCCCAACCGCCTCCATCTTCTGCGTGTGGCGAAGTTGCTCTTCCACGAGTCTCTGCTCGGTCACGTCGGCGTGAATACCGATGAAGTGGGTCACGGCGCCCAAATCGTCCCTTACTGGCGTCAGAGCAATGCGGTTCCAGAAGGGCGAGCCGTCTTTGCGGTAGTTTTGCAGTTCGACGGTGGTGGATTCGCCTTGTGCGATGGCCCGACGCATTCGATCGACGGCTTCGGGATCCGTATCGGGCCCCTGCAGAAGACGCATGTTCCGGCCAAGCACCTCTTCGGCGCTGTAACCGGTCAGATGCTCGAAACCCTGGTTGACGAAAATGGCTGGATGGCCCGGCTGGTTGGGGTCGGTGATACTGATTCCCTCAGTGGCCGTATTAACAGCCCGGTCCCGCAGCAGCAATTCCCTTTCGGCCTTCTTTCGCTCGGTGATATCCACGGATGAGGCGATGACATACTTGATTCGGCCGTCATCGTCACGAGCCGGCACGAAAGTCGTGTGGTACCATACTTCACATCCTTCCGTGTCGTGCACAGGCGTTTCCACGCTGGAGGTTTCCCCCGACTTGGCTCGCTCCAAATGTTCGATCAAGGGAGCTCGCATCGACTCAGGATAGAAATCTGGAGGATAAGTACGCCCATAATAGGGCTCGATATCAGGAATCTTGAGTTGCTTCAGACCTGCCGCGCTCATGTACTGCAACCGGGAATCGAGGTCAATAATCTTGTTGCAGACCGGTGAACTCTCAAGCAAAGTGCGGCTTTTTATCTCCGAGTCCCGTAACGCCTTCTCTGCCCGCTTTCGCTCGGTTATGTCCAGAGCGAGGCACACGATCCCACGAATGTTGTCCTCGTCATCTCGCATGACTGATCCTGACAGAAGCACGGGAATCCTGTCGCCACTCTTGGCCAGAAGTGATTTCTCTAAATTGCTGACAGATCCGTCTTTCACCAAG
>JADHUC010000079.1 GCA_016784735.1 Pirellulaceae bacterium
CAGGCGTGGTGATCAGCAACACTTCGTCGCGGATTACATAGGTCAATTCCAGATCCTTGAGCATCAGACGCAGCGCGGAACGCAAGGTAATGCCCTTCAGATTCCGTGTGATCGGAACGTCGGTCCCGATGCCCACGTTGTCCAACTCGCCGGCGTCGAGTTCGATGTTGATGCCGTGTTGGTCCTTAAGAAAGTCGACAACCTGGTCCAACGGAGTCTCGATAAACTCAAGACGCGTGTCGTCGTCCAATGCTTCCAAGATTTTCGCTTCAGCGCCGCCCGTCCGAGCCAGGTCGATGGAGGCGTACTTCTTGCGACGCAACGTCAAGTCGGCCCACACCTGTGGTTCGGGATACAGGATGGGGGGATCGCCGGGGAACGGTATCAGCGACTTTTCGACTTCGAGCAAAGTCAAGGCAAAGTTCTTGTGGCGTACTTCGCGAAGTCGCACCAGGGTGGAGACATGCCCGCCGAAGCGTGCCGCCCAAGTCGCGGTGACCGGCGTGGTACCTAGCGGATCCAATTCCCGCACGTTTTCGGCAATGATGTCCTCGGCGTCCCGGTACCGCCCTTCGTCCATCATCGAGTTGAACTTGACCATCATTTGCTTGATTTTCTGCCGCTTCTCCGCCAGTTCCTTGACCAACTGCTGGCGGTCTTCGGAAGCCGCCCGGTTCTCTTCGGCAAGAGCACGTCGCGATTCTTCTTCGTAGGCTCGGCGTCCGGCTTCGCGGATCGCCGATTGGACTTGATCCAGCAATTGCGCTCGCGAGTCCGGATCCAAGTCGGTCGAATTCTCCACCGTCTCCTGCAGCAGTTTCAAGTCGTTCTTGGCTCCTTGCGGGTTCGACCCCAGTCGATCGCGCGCGTCACTCAATTCCTCCTCGACTTCGGCCTGGATCTTCTGTCGCATAACCTCCTCGGTGTTCTGGACCGAGTTGAGGAACGCCCCCTCGTCGCCTAATTCGGCGAGCAAACCGCCGCCCGGCTGAGCAGGTGCCGCTGCGTCCGGGTCCTGAAGGGCCACCAGCCGCAATTCGGGCTCGTCGTTCGCTCGAGCCGACCCGCCTCGGCGCTCGATCGCATCGCGAATCACTAGAGCCTGGGGGTTGTTGGGGTCTCGTTTGAGCACGGCGTTGGCCACCTTCATGGCACCGTTGTTGTCGCCGTTGCGCAAGGCCGTGGCTCCCAGTTTGGCCAACGCTTCGTTGTTGTCGGCCACCAAGCTGGCCACCAGTCGCAGGCCGGCCGAACCGACCGTCGGCAGGCCAATCCCGCCGTTGTCACGCGCTGTCGCGACCATCTGCGGCAGAAAACTGTAGTCGTCGTTCGAAGGTTCTGCGGCGACGTTCCACAGCATCTCGACGGGCCTACCGTTCGCTTCGGCAGTCACAGCCACTTGCTGCGTACGGCGCGAACCCAGCGATCCAAGCAGTACCGTATCGCGATCGCTTCGCAGCGGAGGCATCCTCTGCGGTAAGGCGTCCTGCATGTCGGCCGGCAGTTTGGCGGAGACGGGCCAGTAGACGGTGGCCCGAACCACGTCGGCCATCGCAAGACCGGCTCGATCCGAAGAACGGCCTTCCGCGGCGTCCAGATAGACCATGCCGCCCGTGTGGTTTGCCAGCGCGGCCAGCATGTGCACGTCGCGCCCCGGGCCAATCGCGAAGCTGGACACCGAAACCCTGCTGCTGACCAGCTTGTCCACCAGGCTGGCGAATTCGCCGGTTTCCAACAGATTGGCTCGGCTCATGCCGTCGCCGATGTAGATGACCGATCGCGGATTAGCCGCATCGCCGGAAAAGCTGGTGGTTGCCCCTTTCAGGGCCGCCCGCATGTCGGTCGAGCCGAGCGGAACACGCTTCCCCAGCTTGGAAAGCCCGGCCGTCATGGCTTCGCTGCCCGGTGCCACGAAGCCGTCGGTCATGGCAATGGCGTTCAGATCGATGGCCATCAGTTTGACGCGATCCTCCGGGGCGAGGCTGGTGAGCATCGTCCGCAGCCCGTCCAGTGCATCGTCGCGATAGGCGCCGGTTTGACTGGCCGACGTATCGAACAGCACGAGGACATCGTGGGCCGACGCACGCTTCGGTGTGACCGTGGGCGTCAGGCTAAGCGCGAAATAGGTTTCACCCGACGAACTGTCATAAGTGCTCAAGACGGCGGAACCGGCATTGTCGACTGGCGGAGCCGCAGGGGTTCCCGCCGCCAACAGAAGCATCAACAATGGTGAAACAGCCAGTAGTAGGTACTCACGTCTGGACATGCTCAGAGACTCCGGTCACAGAAGTGTGCGAAAAAAAGGGCCTTCTCCGTTCCAGCCGAATCAGCCCTTGCCTTGCCCAAATTCAATCTGTTGGGGCGCATTTACTGCACCACCTTACCTTATTCTATTCGGCCAAAACGGTTTACGCCATAGAATTAAACGATTTTCAATCCTGTACAACGATAGGGTCCCATTGCGTGTTTGAGTCGAGTTTGCGACGCCCACAGCAGTTTGAGGGTGTTTTAGCCCCAGAAGGCAGGCCCCAGCGGACATCCGGATGTCACGCAAACCAGCAAGAAAGTGGTGATTCAACGGGACCCATACAAGTTACTTTAGGTGAATCTGGTCATCCGACTTGGCCGGTGATACGATGGCCAGAAATACAAAGAAAGGTGCCGTGATCATGGAATCGCTTGAACAGAAACAGACGCGAGTCAAAAAGATCGTCGCGACCCTGAAGAAAACGCATCCCGATGCCAAGCTGGCCTTAGAATTCTCCAACCCGTTGGAACTGCTCATCGCTTTGATTCTAGCTGCCCAAGCGCGGGACGATCTGGTGAACTCCGTTACAGCGGGAGCCTTCAAGAAGTACCGCACGGCCACCGCTTGGGCCAACGAGAAACCCGAGAAGCTCCAGGAACAATTGCGGAAAATCAACTTCTATCGCCGGAAAACCGCAGCCATCCAAGACGCTTGCCGTATGTTGGTGGAACGATTCGGCGGCGAGGTGCCCAATAACCTAGACGACCTGATCACGTTGCCCGGCGTCGGGCGCAAGACAGCCAACATCGTGCTGGGCAACGCCTACCGCAAGCAGACGATCGGCGTGGACACCCACGTCGCGCGTCTTTCCCAGCGGCTTGGTTTGACCGAGAAAAAGGCCCCGGACAAAATCGAAACGGACCTGATGGCAGTCGTGCCCAGTCGCAGCCGCGTGAAGTTCTGCCATCTACTCCAATTCCACGGTCGGCGGATCTGTCTGGCCAAGAAGCCCGACTGTCCGGACTGCTCGATCAACAAACTTTGCCCTTACCCCGATAAATCGAAATAGACATGGCTACCCGATCGAAAGACCTTCGCCAGCGAGTCTTGCAAGCAGCCGAAGCCGTCCTGGATCGCGACGGTTCGGTCGGTCCGCTGGAATTGCTGCAGCAGATGCGGCTGCTCGAGCCGGTGCACGTCCAGGGCTGGCGCAAAGGCAACAAGTACTACACACCGCTGGAGCCAAGTATCCAGTGCGGACCGAAGAAGCTCAACGATACGTATCGTTACTTCCATGATTGGATAGAAGAACGGGGTCTACAGCCCCTCGAGGCGTCGTACGTTCGCTCCGGGCTCAAAGGCAATGAAGAGTTGCAGGTTACCCAAGACGCTGATCCCGAACGTGAGGCGTTCTTCCGGACGCACTACGCGCCGGCTGGCCTTTCGCAGCGCAAAGCGAAACAGCTCGAGAAGAAACTTAGCAAGGCGCCGGACCTGGTCGTGTATCAGTTGGTCAGCAAGTCGGCCACTTGCAGCGAGTGCGAAGCAGAACTGTGGAAAGGCGAGCTTCTGTACATGGAAAAGGGCCAGCCGCTCTGCCTGTCGTGCGCCGACATGGACCACCTTGAATTCCTGCCCAGCGGCGACGCGACGCTCACACGACGGGCGCGCAAGCACAGTCCATTGTCCGCCATTGTGGTTCGTTTTGCCCGCGCCCGAAAACGGTACGAACGACAGGGCATTTTGGTCACCCATGATGCCATAGCCCAAGCCGAAGCCGACTGTCTAAACGATGCCGACCAACGCGCTGCGCGTCGCGAGCAGGATGTCCAACGCCGTCGCCGGGAGGATCACAAATTGGTCGAAGAGATGACCAAGGCGATTCTCGCGGAATACCCCAATTGCCCTGCGACAGAAGCCCGCGGGATTGCCGAACACACTGCCCAACGCGGCAGCGGACGGGTCGGACGCAGCGCCGCCGGCCGCGAATTGGATCCTAACGCACTCGATCTGGCCGTCGGCGCCTGGATTCGTCACAACCACACCAAGTATGATACCCTGCTCATGCAGGGCACTGATCGCCGCATGGCGCGCCGGATGGTTCGCGACCAGATCGGTGAAGTACTCTCGAAATGGTCAGGCGCGTAGAACTGCCCCTCCAACGTGATTCGTTGCCACGGTCCAAGGATGTCCGCAGAGAATACTCAACATAAACAAACAGCGTGCAATCGCGACTGCCCGGACGTATGTGGTATTGTCGCTGCGGTCGAAGATGGGCGAGTCGTGCGTTTGCAGGGCGATCCGCAACATCCTGTGACGAAAGGATTCCTCTGCCATCGCACCAGCCGGTTTCTCCAACGCCAGTATGATCCGGAGCGACTCACTTCACCATTGATTCGCCGCGGCTCGGATTTCGAACCGATCTCGTGGGGCGAAGCATTTGACACCATCGCCGACCGAATGCTGCGGATCAGGGACGAGTCCGGCGGCGCGGCGATCTTGCACTACCGTTGCGGCGGATCGTTGGGGATTGTGAAGCACGTGACCGACTACTTCTTCGAGCGGTTTGGTCCGGTGACGATCAAGTCGGGCGACATTTGCAGCGGTGCCGGCGAAGCGGCTCAGATGGAAGACTTCGGCGACGGAGATTGCAGTGATCTGTTCGACGTGCTGAACAGCAAGACGATCGTGTTGTGGGGAAAGAACCCGTATGTCGGCCAGGTCCACCTGCTGCCGATTCTGAAAGAAGCCAAACGCAACGGCGCCCGGCTGGTGCTGATCGACCCCGTCTATCATCGCACCGCCGGGCTGTCTGACTTGTATCTTCAGCCCCGTCCGGGCGGCGACATGGCCCTGGCTCTGGGCGTCGCGCAGGTGTTTTTTGAACGTGGGTGGCACGATCCGGCGGCGGCTTCGTACTGCAACCATTTCGATGATTTCCGTTCCCTTGCGTTTTCGCGATCGCTGGCGGAATGGGCCGGCTTGGCCGACGTGGGCGTCGACGAAGTCCAATCGTTTGCCGAGGCCTACGCTGATGGTCCATCGTCGATTCTGGCCGGTTGGGGCATGCAACGACGGGGCAAGGGCGCAGCCGCGATTCGCTCGATTGACGCCCTGGGGGCGATCTCGGGCAACATGGGCGTCTCAGGCGGCGGTGTGTCGTTCTACTTCAAACGGCGCGGTGCGTTTGATCTGTCTTTCGCCCGCGGTGAAGCGGTGGCGCCGCGCACGATTCCCGAGTCCTTGCTTGGCCCGGGAATCCTGGAAGCCACCGCCCCACCGATCCGCATGGTCTGGGTCACGGCTGCGAATCCGGTGGCCATGCTGCCGGAATCGCAAACCGTACAGCAAGCCTTGAAGTCGCGCGAACTGACGGTGGTGGTCGATTCATTCCTGACCGACACCGCGCGTTGTGCCCACATTGTGCTGCCCACGACTACGATGTTGGAAGAGGACGACCTGGTCGGTTCGTACGGACATCATTGGTTGGCCGAGGTGAGACCTGTTGTTTCGCCACCGGCCGGCGTAAAATCCGACTACGAGATCTCGCGGGAGCTGGCTCGTCGAGTCGGCTTGGACGACGAGTTCTCGTGCAACGTGGAAACCTGGAAGAGGCGATTGCTGGGAAATGTCGCCAACAAAGGCGCATCGTTGGATGATCTGCGCCGCGGCCCGGTGCGGAACCCGCTGGCGGGGCAGATCATCTTCGAGGATCGAAAATTCCCCACGCCGACCGGGCGCGTCAATCTCATTCGCCATGTCGATCCCGAACCGCCGCAACCGCCGCCGGATCGACCGCTGCTGTTGATGGCATTGTCGACGGAGAAGTCCCAAGGTTCACAGTGGGTTCACGGCGCACTCGATGGACCGGCGGTGGCTACGGTCCATCCCGATTCCGCTGCCGGCTTCGGCGAAGGCGATTTGGCCCGCGTGCAATCGGAAATTGGCGAGCTGACGGTACGGCTGCAATTCGATTCCCGGCAACGTCGCGACGTGCTCTTGATGCCCAAAGGCGGCCATTTCCGTGACGGCCGCTGCGCCAATGCCCTCGTTTCCGCTGCCCAGACAGACTCCGGAGGCGGCGCGGTCTACTACGACACGCCCGTGCGTCTCTTGCCTGCTGGCAAGTGATGACGAGAAGTTTCTTGGCGTAACCTCGTGTCCGGGTCAAGGGCTCGAGCTGTCGCCGGCTTCCGTGCTTTCGTCGCCCGCTTCGATGGGCGAGAGATCGATCGAGGGTTCTTCATAATCCGTTTCGTCGATTTCAATTTCAAAATCGCCCTCGTCCCATTCGTAATCGTCCGCCGAGGTGGAATCGTCCAAAGTATCAAAGGTACCGTCCATGCCGGCACTGCGGATCACATAGTCGCCGTCCCCGGTTGGTTCGTAGCGGAGGGTACGGTCCCAACCGTCGGTGATGTCCGCGATCAGTTGGTTGCCCGTTTCTTCGTCAGGAAGCTCGCCGTTTTCCATCTGATACTCGTCGATCTTCGTTTCCGCTTCGCTAATCGCCGTTTGCGTATCGATCACCGGTTTCGCCGCCGCTGCGCCGAACCCGATGCACGTAGCGATCATGGCACCGTAGATCAACAAGACCATTAGTATCAGCAGTGTGCCTACTGCACCAATGATCGTACCGGCGATGGCGAACCCTTTGGGTTGCTGCCGCAGGCCAATCAGGCTGACGACGAAGCCTATTGGGAACATAACTCCGCAGAGTAGTCCACACAGCGACAGAATGAAACCGATCAAGCCGGGCGTATTCGTCTCGCCGCCACTTGACGGCGTGGGCAATGTCTGGGCACCCTGTATCTTGGGACATTGGTCCTCATCTCCATTTTCAGAAGCGTGACCTCTCGCAAGACCCGTGACTCTACCGCGCGGACCATCAATGGTCAAGCAAGCGGGTGCCGCTCGAATAGTCGACCTCGGGAATGGCCACGTCGGCCAATAAGCCGTTGGCTAACCCGAGAAATGGCCCCTGCGTCGGCCTGCGCGATGAGCGTCGGATTCCTCGTGGACGACAACCTTTGCGCCGACCAGCACACACGGGACTTTTAGGACTGCGTCAAGTCGCGCCAACAGCCCACGGCCGACATCGAGATCGGGCAACGTTCGACCACCTTCAGGCAGGTAACCAACATCTCGATCGAGACCCGGCTACGAATCGAATGGGACGCTGAAGGAGCAAGGATCGCCAACAGCGAGGAAGACAACGACCTGCTCCACTACGAATAGCGAAAGCCGTGGAAGCTGGGATGAGTGCGCGCGGCCACTTCCCTTGCAGATCCCGATTCGTGTTAGGACGACGCACGTCATTCTGTGGGTGCGGACGTGTCGATTTCACTAACTCGTTTGAGTGCTTCCGCAAGGCCGTGAACTGCATCTGGGTTCGCACGCTGTAGTGCCTTGATGGATTTCCACGCTCGGGCCAAATCATCTTTGTTCTGCGATCGGTGTAAATGCCAAGCTGCAAGGTATTCGGCAATCGGATCATGGACGAACTTAAGACGGTCTTTGCGGCGGTTCAAGGCCATAAGTCCCGAGTTGACAACATCGTCGAGCACACCGGCGGCAGGGATTTCGTCAGTACCGGCCAAGAATGGAAGCGACTCTCCCTGCCTGCGGAGTTCGTATCGGGCGACAGTCACCTCGACTTCGCCAGGGTTGTCGAGAAAGATGGGCTTCTCGTCGGGGTTCTTGACACATAGGTATCCGACAATCTGGGCGGCACGTATGAAGTCATCCTTTCGAATTGAGCCCTTCGATTGGGCTCTCACGTAATCAAGTACAAGTTCAGGGAATGTGGTCTCTATGTCTTGCCCGTTCCCAAGTCGATCAATTGCCAGAAACGCAAACAATGCAGTTATTTCGCCCTGCTCAATCCAAGCTTCGAGCTTCTCCAAAATGTGCGTCGATTCATCCTTCGCGTAGTGTTCAACGAAATCGGGCAACTTCTCCTTCGTGAGTGGGCCGACGTCGATCTGCCTGAATTGTTGGAACGTCGATCTCTTCGGCGTGCTTCGCGAGGTAACGATCAGCCGTGCTCTCGTCTTCCGCTGAACCAACGTGGCAATCTGCTCCTCGACGCTTGCGACCTGTCGCTCGCTTGCCCCATCCACGATGACCAGAATCCGACCCGCACTGATGAGTCTGCGAATCATCGGTATCGTCGGGCGGCGGCTATTCATTTCAGCAGATTGAGAAATCCGGTCGATCAGGCTTCCAGACCAGTCTTCGTCGATGAGAATCGACAGCAGCAGTTTTCTTTGGCTTTGGGCAAGACGCCCCATCTCAATCGCCAGCGTGGTTTTCCCGCTCCCGCCCCGCCCAGTGATCCAACACCCAACGAAGTCCTTCGAGCCAAGAGTCCCTTGCCAGGATTCCACGTCGGATTCGTTCCCCAGTCCGACGTAGTTGCCGCTTTGGAAACGAGGGTCGCTTAGGATCTCCTTGTGCCTCTTCAGCCACGCATCAAGAGATCGTTGGCTGCCACCCAGGAATCGCATCAGACTGACAATCTGGGCCAAAGCTCTCCACTGAGGCTGAACTGATGCAGTTGAGTCCGGCATCGACCATACGGCAAGCCAATGCGGCCGCAGCAACCACACAACCAGCACCACGACATAGGCAAACGCTACCCACACAAGTGGTTTTACCCAAACGGGAAGCGTTCCGTACAATCCCCATACGAGGTGCCAGGTTCGCACCAGTGCAGCCCATAGTCTGCGCGACAGGTGCCGTTCGCCCGTCACTGCTGCCAGGACTTCTACGCGCGAGAATCGCCTGTATGCTTCGTTCTTTGAGAGCGCCCGGTCCTTGCGGAACAACTTGACCTTATCGGTGATCGGCCCATCACCAAAGTACCAGCCATCGGTTGTGCAAACGACTCCGCCATTTGGAGTCAAGATCATGTTGGCCTTCGGGTGCAGTTTCAGATCTGCGAACAGCAACCCAGACCAACTCGACACCCAAATCGACTTCTTGTAGAAACCAACGCTGGATGCATGTTCAACCAGTCGTGCTACCTCTACTCCTGACGATACACTCCACAACCGCACCGTCCCATCCCATCCCGCTGATGCGATCAGGTCGCCTCGACGAGAGAAGGCGACGGCTGAGACCATCCTCTCGTGGCCTTTGAGGGGCTGGCCGCGCGGCGTGCCGTCCAAATCCCACAACCGTATCGTCCCATCCCATCCCGCTGATGCGATCAGGTCGCCTCGGGGAGAGAAGGCGACGGCTGTGACCGTTTCTTCGTGACCTTTGAGCGGCTGGCCACGCGCCGTGCCGTCCAGATTCCACAACCGAATCGTCCCATCCCATCCCGCTGATGCGATCAGGTCGCCTCGGGGAGAGAAGGCGACGGCTGAGACCCTCCCTTCGTGACCTTCGAGCGGCTGGCCACGCGCCGTGCCGTCCAGACTCCACAACCGTACCGTACCATCGTGTCCCGCTGACGCGATCAAGTCCCCTTCGGGAGAGAAGGCCACCGCCTCAACCCGCCCCTCGTGGCCCTCCAATGGCTGCCCTCGCGGCGTGCCGTCCGGATTCCACAACCGTACCGTGGCATCCTCTCCCGCGGTTGCGATCAAGTCGCCGTGGGCAGAGAACGCCACGCCGCGAACGCTCTCCTCGGGGCCTTTGAGAGGCTCACCACATGGCGTACCATCTAGATTCCACAGCCGTATGGTACCGAATGATCCCGCTGACGCGATCAAGTCGCCTCGAGGTGAAAACGCTACCGCGCAGAGCACGTCCTCGTAGCCTCTGAGAGGCTGCCCGCGCGGCGTGCCGTCCCGATTCCACAACCGTACCGTGGCATCCTCTGCCACGGACGCGATCAAGTCGCCGTGCGGAGAGAACGCCACGGCGTGAACCACATCCTCGTGGCCTCTTAGAGGATCACCACACGGCGTGCCATCCAGATTCCATAACCGCACGGTGTCGTCATCTCCCGCGGACGCGATCAAGTTGCCCTCGGGAGAGAACGCTACCGCGTTGACACATTCCTGGTGACTGCTGATAGGCTCACCGCGCGGCGTGCCGTCTACATTCCACAACCGTATCGTGCCGTCAAATCCGGCGGAGGCGATCAAGTCGCCCTTGGGAGAGAATGCTACCGCGTAGACACTTTCCTGGTGACTGCTGATAGGCTCACCGCGTGACGTGCCGTCCAGATTCCACAACCTAACGGTCCCGTCGTCTCCCGCGGACACGACCAAGTCACCTTGGGGAGAGAACGCCACGGCACGAACCATGCCCTCGTGGCCTTCGAGGGACTCAAAACCCCAATCCTCGTCCAGATTCCACAAAATCACGGTCCCGTCCTCACCGGCGGACGCGATGAAATCCCCTTGGGGAGAGAACGCCAAGGCTAAGACCATCCCGTTGTGGGCTTCGAGGGGCTCACTATTCAACGTGCCGTCCAGATTCCACAAACAAACGGTCCCGTCGCCTCCTGCTGACGCGATCAGGTTGCCCTGGGGAGAGAATGCTACCGCGTTGACGCCGTCCTCGTGACTGCTGATAGGCTCACCGCGCGGCGTACCGTCCAGATTCCACAAACGGACGGTCCTCACATCTCCGGCTGATGCGATCAGGTCGCCTTGGGGAGAGAATGCCACGGCTGAAACCGTCCCCTCGTGGCCTCTCAGGGGCCGGCCACGCGGCGTGCCGTCCAGATTCCACAACCGTATCGTCCCGTCGTCTCCCGCCGACGCGATGTAGTGGCCACGGGGAGAAAACTCTACAGCGTGAACCGTCCCCTGGTGGCCTGTCAAATGACCACGCGGCGTGCCGTCCAGACTCCACAACCACACGGTCTCGTCACCGCCCGCTGATGCGATCAAGTCACCCTTGGGAGAGAAGGCCACCGCCCCAACCGGCCGCTCGTGCCCTTTCAAGGGCTGGCCACGCGGCGTACCATCCTGGTTCCACAATCGTACCGTACCATCCTGTCCCGTTGACGCTATCAAGTCACCCTTTGGAGAGAAGGCAACGGCGTAAACCGTCTTCTCGTGGCCTCTGAGGGGCTGACCTCGCGGCGTGCCATCCAGATTCCACAACCGTATCGTCCCATCCGCTCCCGCTGATGCGATCAAGTCGCCCTTGGGAGAGAAGGCAACGGCGTAAACCGCTCCTTTGTGGCCCTCGAACGGCTGACCACGCGGCGTGCCGTCCAGATTCCACAACCGTATCGTACTATCGTGTCCCGCTAACGCGACCACGTCACCTTCAGGCGAGAAACAGGCATCGTGAGCGCAGAATTGTATTGTTCGCAACTTGATCGGCCGGGTTTTCTGAACGATATCCCATATAGCAATGTCCTCACCTTCAACAACGAGCAGGATGTTCGGTTTCTTGGGATGAAACGCGACATGCCTTGGCGTCCCTCGTACAAACTGCGGGACGAACCGTATTCCGTCTTGCGGCGAGCACCCGATCAGCAAAGAGAAGACCGCAAGAATCCCCACTTGCAGCGATTTTTGCGGGACGCGATCCGAAATCGGCGATACTTTGGGCTCTTGTACAGTATTAGCCGCGTCGCGTTGAGAGTCCGGTCTATCGGTCTGCCGCTTGAAAACGACCGCCACGCATCGTTTCCGGATCGCGACGTATTCCAGGTTCGCCATGAGAGCCTCTCACTACGGCCTGAACGAGTGGTACCGCCTATAATGCAACGCGTGGGAGACTGAGTCAAGACATTGACAGAGGGATGTGCGAACACCGGGATTGTCTCTGATCAGGCGGCAATCGGCATTACCGTTGTGTCAGCCACGCTGTCTCGCCAAATCGTAGATTACCTTCCGGTTCAGATGCACGCGAAACGTTCAGGGCGACCCTGGCGTCCCGATATTACTCCAGATCCTCCAGTATCAACCGAAATACTCTACTTTGTCAACGAAAAGACCCGGACTTGAAGCAAGCCCGGGTCTGAGGGGAGAGGTCGGAAGTTCACACCAGCTAACGCACGGCGTCGTTCAGCATGACGTTGTTGGGAACGCTGTGCCGTTCTACCATGCCCTCGTCTTCGGTTTCGATGATCGTCGCCACGGGGCCGACGTCGCGCACGGTTCCCTCGTACCCGCCGACTGTGACGCGATCACCCGCTTGGAAGCGTTGCCGGAGGTAGTAACCGCACAAGATGCCAGACATGACGTCGCGACCGCCCAGACCGAAGCTTAGACCCAACGCCAACGCAATCGCTCCGAACGCGATCAAGATAGCGTAGTTCAGTAGTTCAAAAGTGATCTCCAGTTGTTCAAAGGCGGCGATGAACGTCATCAGAGCCAGGATGTAGTAGCAGCCGCTGGCCAGTTGCTGGGCGTAACTGATCCCCAGCCGATCCGCGCTGGTGGCGATCACTCCGCGAAGGAAAGAAGCCAACAGCAGCCCAACCACGACCAGCACGGTGGCCACGAGCACCTTGGGAATGTATGCCACGACTTTCTCGATGGCGCCGGTGATTCCCGGCAGGCCGAAAATGTCGAACGCGGCAACCAGAAAGACGCAAATCAACAGCCAAAACACTATCACGCCGACAATCTGCGGAACGGTTCGCTTGACTCCGGCTTGTTTCAGCGACTCGGCCAACCCGCCGCGTTCGGCGGCTCGCTGCAAGCCCAGTTTCTCGGCAAGCGCGGTGATGCCTTTTGCGACCAGGCGCGCCACGATGTAGCCGACGATCAACACGGCGATGGCTGCCAGAGCTTTCGGGGCCAACTCGATCACTTGGTTCATGGCCGAGCTGAAGCTACCCACCACGGCATCGGTGGACTTCGTAATGGGCTCGGCAATTTGTTGAGCCGTTTTTTCACCCACGTCGGTAACGGTTTTCGTCGTTTCAATCTGCATGATCATCTCCTCGTTTAGGGTACCGGCCGGTCACGCTATAGGAGACCAGTCCGGCAAGTGCCTCGGAAAAACAAACAAACGCATACGGCAAGGCCCGCGAAGCCACGTCGGCCAGGTGCAACGACAGCAAGCGGACGTTCAGTCGCTTGTGCACATCGCGTTGAAGGTCCACCGGCTTCGACGGGACTTCCAACTCGGCAAGTTGTTCCAAAACGTCTTGCGGCATTTCTTACTGTCCATCGGGAGGGCGGATCAGTCTCGGTCTACTTCGACGGCCATTCATTCTCTGTCTCCGCCGAAGTTGTGTTCCGGGAAGCGGCTCTTCAGCTTGTCCCGCGCCCGGCTGATTCTCATCTTGCAGGCGCTTACCGACAGGTTGAATATGTCGGCCAGTTCGTCGTAGCTGTGTCCTTCCGCGTATTTCATGATCAACAACGCCCGGTCTTCGTCGTCCAACGTCTCAAGCATCTGCATCAAATCCAACGCCGTCGCCGTGCCATCGTGTCGATCGCATTGTTCTTGTTTGTACGATTCGATGTCTCGTGCCGCCGACTCGTGACGACGGCGACGTCCGTGGCTGCGCCGCAGCAACAGACACGTGCGGATCGTGATACCGTGGACCCACGTGGCGTACTTGCTGCGGCCGGCAAACTTGTCACGCTGAAGGAACAGCCGCACAAACACCTCTTGAGCCGCGTCGTTGGCGTCTTCGGCGTTGCCCATAAGCCGGTAGCAGACGCGCCAGACGCGGTCCTGATATCGCTCCAGCAGAGCGACAAAGGCCGGTCCGTCGGATCCTTCCCGCGCGGCCTCGGCGGCCAATTGTTCGTCATTGAGTTCGGTCGTGTCCAAGACAATGTCCACATGGGCCACCTTCGCGTTGCGGAATGGTTTTCCTCCGTGCACCAAGTCCGTTGCCGCAGGCGGCCAAAGGGTCACACGATTCTCGAAAGTTCCGGTGATTCGAACCTAAGTCTATGACACACAACGAAATAGCGCGAATCCGGAACATCGTTCCGGTTAGTACAATCCGAATTGCCGCGCGAGGTCAAGGTCGAAATTGCACGACGCGCCGTCTCCTGCAGCCGTTCGTGTGCGGTTTGGCCGATGCGGTGTCGTTTGTCGCTCCGAGACGGAATTTATTCGCCCTGCTTGACCCACCCCGCCTCCGCAGCGATCTTCTGTGTAGTCGTTCACCTACAGGAGACCCTCGAAATGAGAACGATAGCTCATTTGCCGCTCTGTGCCGCGATCGCACTTGGAGTGATTGGGGCGTCCCACGCATCGGAGGAAGCCCAAGGTGACAAGCTTCGAGTGGTGGTCTTCGGCGCGCATTGCGACGATCCGGAAACGGGTGCGGGCGGTTTGATCGCGTTGCTGGCCGACTCGGGCCATGAGGTCATCGTCGGGTATGCGACCTGCTTCCGCGGCGACCGGAAGTTCTTCGGCCAACCGGAGGCCATGGTTCGCCGGCGCGAAGCGACCGCCGCCTGCAAGGTAATGGGTGCCACGCCGAAGTTCTTCGATTACGCACACGAACACTTGACGGCCGACCCGCCAACCGTGCAGGCCATCGCAGCGTGGCTTGATGAAGTCAAACCCGACATCGTCGTTACTCACTGGCCCTTCGACACTCACCCGAACCATCACGCGGTCAGCTCGCTGGTTTGGCAATGCTACGATCGACGAGGCGACTGGAGCCTGTACTGCTTCGAAGTGATGACGGATCAGCAGTCGCTGGGTTTCAAGCCGGATCTGTATCTGGACATCGGCCGTGTGCGGGAGATCAAGAGAGAGGCATCCTACTGCCACAAGAGTCAGAACCCCGATGGCTTCTGGCCCGTTCACGAAGCCATGCACGGCCGTCGCGGCTCGGAGAGTGGAGTTGAGTGTGCGGAGGCGTACTATCTGGTCGAAGCCAAGAAGGGCTGTCCATTGCTACCGGTCGATTTCCTTCCCAAGGTTGACGCGAAACCATGAGGTTTCACGGAGGCTGCATAACAAAACGCGGGAGGTCAAACATGAAAAACGGGATTCAATTTGCTGCCTTGGTTCTCTTGCTCATCGCCAATTCACCGACCCATGCGGCCGAGGAAAACGGAATCCGTTTGGCCGTGTTGGGCAGCATGGAGCGGATCGCTCAGCATCAAGAGGTGTCCGGTCCACAGCAGGCGGAAATCTGTGCCGCCAAGAACGAGTGGGAATCGTTTCAGGTGGTCGTTGCCGCCGGCCCGGAGAACGTCTATGTGACCCAGGCGGAAATCTCTGACCTGGTCGGACCGGGCGGGGCCAAGATCGGACGCGACCACATCCAACTCTATCGCGAGGAATACGTTCGAGTCCGGCGCTCGAGTCCACGTGCGGAACTTGTCCCGGGACTCTATCCGGATCCCCTGGTTCCCTTCGTCAACCCCGCCACAGGCGAGCCGATCGAACCGCGACGTCGAGTGAGCGAGCGGTGGGGAGGCCCTGTGACGGTCCAAGGGCACGACATGTTTGGGCTGCCCTTCGAGGTCTTCCGTGGGCAGAACCAGCCGATCTGGGTCGACGTCTACGTGCCCAAAGACGCACAGGCCGGACGGTACGAAGGCACGTTCCGAGTTGCCGCCCGTGGCGGGATCTCGGCGGTGATCCCCGTCACGCTGACCGTTTGGGACTTCGAGTTGCCCGACGGCCCAACACACAAGAACCACTTCGGCAGCTTTCGCAATATCGCTCGATACTTCGATGTCCAGCGCGATTCCGACGAATTCAAGAACATCGAAATGCGATACTGCCGCGCGATGGCCGAGCATCGGCTGAACCCACCAATCCCGCATCACTTGTTGCCCGAGGTCAACAACGACGGCTCGCTGAAGATCCTGCCCGAGCAGCACGAGGCACTGAAGGAATTCATCGCCGAACTGCACGTGACGGATTTCGAGATTTCCAGGGCGCCTTTCGGCAGGCTCCGTGTGTCGGCCACGGAACCCGATTACAAACACATCGCGCCAGCCGATCGCGAGAAAGCAATGCGATACTATCGAGATTATTATGACTACGTGAAGCAAAACGGCTGGGCGGACCGTGCCTACGTGTACCTGTGGGACGAACCAAATCTTCCGGAAAACTACGAGCAGGTGCTCGTCTTGGGCGAGCTTGTGCACGAGGCGGTCCCGGAGTTGAAATGCCTGGTCGTCGAACAGACTTACCCACACGACCCTTCGTGGCCTGACATCGATCCGGCCCTTGATATCTGGTGTCCTCTGTGGGCCTTCATTGATCGAAAGACCGTCGGTGAGAAGATCGCCGGGGGCGATGAAGTCTGGTCCTATACGGCGCTGGTCCAACGCGCTCCGCGCTATCACCCTGAGTATGAGCGAGTCAAGGGACTCGATCCCCCATACTGGCACATCGACCGGCCGCCGATCGTCTACCGTGTGCCCACTTGGATCAACCGGCAATACGGCATTACCGGGCTGTTGTACTGGACCACGATCACCACCGTGCTGGATGCGTGGAACAACCCCGCGTTCGCCCATCCCGGGCACTTCAACGGCGGCGGCTATTTGTTCTATCCTGGCGTACCTTGCGGCATCGCCGGACCCGTGTCATGCATCCGCCTGAAGAACCTCCGAGACGGCATGGAGGATTACGAATACTTCGTCCTCGCGGAGAAGGCTTCGGACGACGAGGCCGTGCAAACGAGCGTCGACAAGGTCGCACCGGAGTGGTGGTCGTACTCGAAGGATCCCGAACGCTTGCTGGCCGCCCGCCAAGAACTGGCCGAAAAGATCGTACGGGCAAAAGCGAAGTCTGACTGAGACGGCAACACAAACCAGATTGTGTATCGGCTTTCCAACCAGCTAAGGGAGCGAAACCATGAATCACATCTTCCTATTGGCGGTACTGATTGGAGCTGCCCCAACCGAGCAGGCGGACGTGTTAATCAAAGGCGCCATGATCTACGACGGAAGCGGCCAGGACGGTTTCGTGGGCGACATTGCCATCAAGGGCGACGCGATCGTTGCCGTCGGCCAATGGCCGGGGACAGCCAAACAGACGATTGATGCGAAGGGGCTGGTGGCCACACCCGGCCTGATCGACTTGCACACGCATTCCGACTTCACGGCTGGCTCGGGCGACGAGAGCCTGCTTGTCGACGACGCAACTCGCGACAACTACAACTACACTTCGCAAGGATGCACAACCGTCGTCACGGGCAACTGTGGCGCGGGCGTTGTCGACGTGGGAGCGTTCTTCGACAAGCTCGACCGTAACGGAGTAGGTTCAAACGTCATCCATCTTCTGCCGCACGGTGATATCCGAGAGCGCGTATTCGGATCGGTAAACCGCCCGCCGACTGACAAAGAACTGAAGGCCATGAAAGCTTTGATCCAGAAAGGTATGGAGGATGGCGCCTGGGGAATCTCTACCGGACTATGGTATCCGCCCAGTTCGTATGCCAAAACCGACGAGATCATCGAACTGACGAAAGTTGTCGGCAAACGCGGCGGGATTCACGCCAGCCACATCCGCAGCGAAGGCGCTAAGGTGATGGATGCCGTCAAAGAGGTTATCCATATCGCGCAGGAGTCGGATTGCCCGGTGCAGATTTCGCATCTGAAGTGTTCGACGAAGGTCGCATGGGGCAAGATGGGAGATGTCTGCGGATTGATTGAAGCGGCGCGTGCCAAAGGCATCCCTGTGACCGCGGACCAGTATCCCTACACGGCGTCCCAGACCGGGCTCGAATCATACACCACGCCCGCATGGGCTCGCGAAGGCGGCTACCGAAAGCTTGTCGAACGCTTGGACGACCCGGGGCAAGGCAAGAAGATCCGCAAAGCGATTGCGGACACCTTCGAGCGATACGGCGGCCCGGACCGGTTCCAGGTCGCTATCTGCAAGCACACGCCGGAGTATAACGGCAAGAACCTGGCCGAAATCGCCAAGGCTGCGGGCAAGGATCCGGTCGATTTGGTCGTCGAGATCATCAAGGGAGGCAAGGACACGGCGCGGATGATCGCGTTTTCGATGCAGGAAGATGACTTGCTGCTGGCCATGAAAAAGCCCTTCGTGGCAACGGCCAGCGACGGAGCTGCGGCAGTGCCCTCGGCCGGGCGACCGCACCCGCGATATTTTGGAACGTTTCCACGGAAGATCGGTTACTTCGCCATCCAACGACAAGTCATCCCGCTGGCATTCGCCATTCGCTCGGCAAGTGGACTGCCGGCCGACGTTCTGGGGTTGAGCGACCGTGGTTACATCAGAAAGGACTGTAAAGCGGACCTGCTGATCTTCGACCCGGAAACGTTTCGCGACAAGGCAACGTTCAAGGATTCAAACCAGTATTCGACCGGTGCAAAATGGGTCTTCGTTAACGGAGTGGCGGTCATCGCCGACGGCAAGAAGACTGGCAAATTGCCCGGCAAAGCGTTGCGACTGAATCGCGATGCGGGAAGATAGGGAACCCACGATCACAGTCAAGCAACCAGGTAGGGTGGGCCAAGTCTTCGCGGGCCCACCGCTCGTACCGAAAACTCAGACCCCGGGGGGCCGGCGAAGACTTGGCCCACCCTACAAGGACTTTTTCCGAAACTACGCGGACGACCGCAAACGGTATGGGGAGTGAATCATGACGAAAACCACGAAGTCGGGTTTACCTTTGTTGATAGCCTTCATTGTCGCCGGAGCGGCCGCTGCGCAGACAGGAGAGGATTGGCCGCAGTTCAAATTTGACGCTCGCCATTCTGGCAACGTGCCGGATCGAAGTGTTGCCACGCCTCTAGGGCTTGTTGGGACGGTTCCCTTAACAGATGCCGCGTTCACCTCGCCCGCCGTGGCGGACGGACGCGTATACGTGGTGGATGGTTCTGGAGTGGCCTTCTGCGTCGACGCCGCGACACTGCAGGTTCTGTGGAAGTGCGAGACGCGCGGTGGCCCGGCCAACTGCAATAATGTGAGCTCGCCGGCTGTCGCGGGCGAATTCCTGCACTTCGGCACGATGGCCGGCTCGTATTACGTGCTGGATCGGTCGAGTGGAAACGTGGTCAAAGAGATCCGTTGCGGCGAGCCGATCTTCAGCACGCCGGTCGTCGGCGAAGAGAGGGTCTACTTCGCCACACTCGGTTCGCGCGTCTACGCCCTCGAACCCGATGGGACCGTGTGTTGGGTCTGGGATTTCCTGAAAGATGAAATGGACTTCGCAGGCGATCGCTGGAGCGGTGAAGCGTGGCTCAAACACAACGATGGCAAGGTAGCGCAAAGCGATCTGTTCATGTGTGCATGGGACATGGCCGCATACGGCAAGACACTGGTTGTCCCTGCGGGCGTGCCGGTCGTTTGGCTGGAGGACATGGCCAGAAAGGCCGAAACTCGCGCCGTGCACGTCCCGCGTACGGTGAACTTTGCCTTGAGCGTCGGCGAGGACGGGACGGCATACCGGCAATGGCATGTGCTGGACAATCGCGGTGGGGTCGAGTTGCTTCGGCTGCGCGACGGTAAGGTGGCAACGGGGGGCCAGGTTCCCGGGACCGAGACCAGCGCAACGGGAACAGGGCTGGTCAGTTTCAGTTCGGTCAGTTTGCGAGGTGACGACGTGTTCCGTACCCGGCCACAAACGGGCCTGGGCCTCTGCCGGCATTCGCCCGATCGGAAACAGCCACACGTTCTGTCCGACGCCGCCTCGATAGCACCGCCTGTGCTGCTTCGCGACACCGCTGTGTACGGCGATCTGAACGGACGCCTTCATGTCGTGCCTCTGTCAGAAGGCAAGGAGCCATGGTCCTTCAATACGGCCTTCGGCAGGGCAATCTCGGCGCCCGTTGCCGTTTGCGACGGACGAATCTACTTCGGATGCGAGGATGGACACCTGTATGTCCTGGGGCCAGAGGGCGACACCCCGCTGCCGTCGAACGAGTTGGAGCTATGGAAGACCCGCAGCCCGCTGGCCGGCAAGCTGGCAGACCCGAAGCACGACCGATTCACCAGTTACGGCAACTTCGCGAATACGAATGTCGATCACCAGGGGTTGAAACCCCCTTTCAAGTTCAAATGGGTACGCCGTTTTGCAGGCACAACCAAACACTTCTCCACTTTCGGCGGCGGAAGGATGTACACACATACGGCCGAAGGGCAAATCTTCGCGGTCGAACAGGAAACGGGCCGTCTGTTGTGGAGGCAGTATTATCCCGGTGTACACGTCTCGTACACGTCTCCCCTTTACTACAAAGGGCGGCTGCTGGTCCCACAGGCCGGTCTGGAGAAATGTCGCCTGCGATGTCTCGACGCAGCCACGGGAAAGCTCATTTGGGAGGCGCCGTTTGCCGGATCGCCGAGTTGGAACCGGCAGCAGCCGCCCGTCGTGCACGGGAACCTTGCCATCTATATGTTCGGCACGGGAAGGTACGGCGACGACGCGAGGGAGAAGGTGAATTGGCTGTTCGGACACCATTCGATCCGCAGCTTTCCCGAAAGCCACAAGCCGTTGGTGCGGGCGTTTGACCTGGACACCGGCAAAGTGGTTTGGGAGCGGGATTTCGCCAAATATGGCTCGGGGGGCGACGACGCCGGTTTGTGTCTCGTAGACGGGACTCTGTATTACACGTGCTTCTTCGGCGGTACGCCGGAAAGGCGAGGGCTGCCAACGCCCAATGGCGTGACAGCAGCCTTGGATCCAGCGACCGGTCGCGTGAATTGGTCTACCACGGACTACTCGACTCAAGGCGGGTGTACCATATCCGGCAGAGACGGACGTCTGTATCTGGGCGGCTACCGTCCCGGCGCGGGCGCTCGCGGCCGGCGCGTGTGGTGTCTTGACGCCAAAGACGGCTCGTTGATCTGGGAGTCCGATCCGCTGTATCTGGCGGTCAAGGTGGTCACCGTGGGACCAAGGTTCGTCTTTGTCCACGGTCAGCGCAAAGAGGGATATCTGCTGGACAAGGAAACGGGCAAGACCGTCAACGTCGTGGCCCGGGGCTACAAGTGTACGGGTTTCTCGCTCTCGGAGCCTTATCTGCTAGGTTCCAATCTGGACGTGATCGACGTATCGGACATGAATAACGAGCGACTGATATCATCAGGTCCCCGCGTCGACCCCAGCGAGTGCGTTGGCGCGATCATATCGAACGGCCGCATGTATTACACCGGCCAAGGGAGCGGACTTCAGGTATCGCAAGTCTATGGAGCAGAGGCCCAGGCCTTCGTCGCGCCGTGGGAACGTTGATTTGAAGAACAGGGTTTGTTGACGGCATTTGTGAGCAATGACGAGACTCTATGAGGACATGACACATGAGACTGTTTTGTTGGATTCTTGGCGCCCTGGGCGTTTTGTCGGTCGCGACTGGATCGCTGCACGCTCAGGCGAATGGGCCGATTCGGCAAAGCCCGCCGCCGGCAATTGCCGTCTGGGATACGCTCAACGCGGCGGATCGACTGACGCCAGCGGATTTGGCGAGCAAGGACGGTTGGACGAAAATCCCGCGCAACCAGAAGGTGCCGTCGTTCCAAGGGGACGCGATTCTCAGCAACGGACGCGTGTTCGCCGTGCTTCGGAAGCGAGACGCTGCGATCGACTTCTACTCCGTCGAACCGGCAGCGATGGTCCCGCGCGTGCAACTCGCATTGCTCGCGCCGGGCGGCGAACCAGCCTATCGCCTCGAAGGCGTGAGCCTCACTGAGAATACGAGGAGCGCGGCTCGTCTTGAGGCATCCTACCAGACGGAGAAAGGCGAATCGCTGACCGCCACATTCCGCATCAAGCGTGGAGAGGTGGCCGTCGAAGTATCGCCTGGGGCCGGCGCCGGCCGGCTCCGGGTTCAGTGTCCCGGCCGCTTCGCAGTGCTGCCCGATTTTTTCGCGGACGATATCCTGATCGACGCATCCCGGATTCCCGGCGCGGCCCTCCATGCACCCAGCGACAACTTCCTCTTGCATCTCACGGGCCAGGAAGACGCCATCGCCATGTGTGTGTTCGAGAACCGCGAGCAGGATGTCAAGATCTCGCTCGCGGGCGAAGGAGCATCCCGGATCGTCACGGGCTCCGAAATCAGCTTTGGTGATGACGGCAAGATTTGGGTTGCGCTCATGACTGGCTCTCAGGTTTGGCATACATTGGATGTTGATGAAGAAGATGCGGGCCAGGTCATACCTCTAGAATGGCGGACGCCCTTTGCCGCGCAATGGAGAGCGGATTTCACGCGCACAAACGACTTGACGGACAGTTGGGAGATGCTTCTACCGGCGAAGGGCTCGGCTGGCTACCTGAAACCGACTTGGTTGGGGGCCGGGGGTGACCGGATCCCGTCGGATCGGAAACGCTGGACAACGGTGCTCGGACGGTTCTTCTACCCATGCTGGGTCGACCGTGACGGACAGGGGTATGTCCAGCCATTGAAGAACCGAGCGATGGGGTTTCAAGGCCCTGCAGTGATCTACCCCATCAACCGCGTCGAAGGGACGCCGACGGATACCTATACGGTGATCGACGTCGCCCGAAGTTGCCTCGGCGTTGGACCTTGCAATTACATTTTGGATTTGGAGGGGCAGAAACAGGAACATGTTGGACGCGCCACCTGCGCGACCAGGGATGCGCTGCGGGCTATCTACGAAAAGAACCAACAACGGAACAAGCGTCAGGAAATCGAGACGGCTTTGGACGCGGGCTTGGCTTTCGTCACGCACATCCGCAATCGGATCGAACATTACGTCCGGTTCGGACATGAGATTCGGGAGTATCTGGCCGAGCAAAGCAAGGCCCATCCCGAGTTGGCGGACCGCCTCGGCGAGTTGGAGGCCATCACGCGCGAGCTGGACGTGCGCATGGAGGCCCGCAGCGAGAAAGTCAAAACGCCCGAGTTCGTTGCCCAGATGAATCAGGGTTTCCGCCAGGACTTGCTGACCTACGAAGGGGCGGATGTGTTGGATAAACTCAAGGCGTACACCAACGCCCTGACGCAGATCGGCGGAAACCAAGACGAGCTAGTGGGGGAATGTCGCTGGGTCGTAAGAAGCCTCCGGCAACGAGCCGGCCTGGTAATGGCCGCGGATCCACGATGCGCGGAAGTTGCAGAGGAAATCCGGGGCAGATGCCAAAAGGCGTTGACTAACCCCACGAAATACGAAGCGGCGCGACACTAAGGCACTCGGTAGGTCAGGCTGTGCCTGACGGAAACCGGCTCGAACGATGTGAAACCGCATTTCGTCAGGCACAGCCTGACCTACAAGGCTAAGCGAATTCGACCGACAAAGCTCTGCCTTTCAAACGCTGTAGATAGGAGAACGTATCGGTGCGAGGGATGCTGGTTTTTCTACCGTTGCTGGTCCTACTTTCGGCATGCACACGGACTGACCGTGCGCAGCCGGTCGGCTCGCAGGACGAGCAGATTGAGTTGGAGGTTTTGAGTCCGGATTCGGGCGGCGAGATGGTCCTCATTCCCGGCGGGCAATTCATCATGGGCGATTCGAGTGATCGCCCTGACGAGACGCCGCACGAGGTGCTTGTGGGCTCGTTCTACATGGACAAACATGCTGTTACGCAGGAGCTCTTCGAAAAGGTCATGGGCACCAACCCGTCGAAGTTGAAACGAGCGGAAAACCCGGTAGAACGGACTCAGTGGATCGACGCGGCCCGGTTCTGCAACAAGTGCTCGGAACTGGATGGATTGACGCCATGCTACGATCCCGCGACGTGGAAGTGCGATTTCGCGGCTGGCGGTTACCGGCTGCCCACGGAAGCCGAATGGGAATGCGCTTGCCGAGCCGGAAGCCAGACCAAATATTTCTTCGGGGACTCCGAGCGTGACCTGACCGCTTACGCATGGTTGAAGCCACATTCGCGAGGGCGGACGCAGCCCGTCGGAACAAAGCGCCCCAACCGATGGGGACTGTACGACATGCACGGCAACGTGTGGCAGTGGTGCAATGACTACTACAGCGAATCGTACTACGAAGAAAGCCCCCGTGAGAATCCACGCGGGCCCGCCACCGGTGAACAACGGGTGCTCCGCGGCGGAGCGTGGAGTTCCACGGCCGACAAGTGCCGAGCGGCCTATCGCTTCAAGGAGTTTCCTGTCTTCTCGGACGCCTGCTTCGGTGCCGACAGCTACGGCTTCCGTCGCGTGAGAGGCGCGGGAGTCTCGCCGCCAACGGCAAAGCCCAGCCCGCAAGTCGTTGTGTCGGAGCCGCCGCCAGGCCACCAGGAAAAGCCCGCTGTTGAGCCGCCGCCCGAACCGGTCGCGCAAGGAAAGATTGCCGCGAGCCGCCTAAAGGGCACGATCGTCTTCGTTAGCGATCGCGGTGGCGATCTGGACATCTGGACGATGCACGCCAACGCGAGAATCCTGAAGCAGCTCACCCGCGACACTCACCGTGATGCGGACCCCCGATTCTCTCCCGACGGCAAACGGATCATGTACACGTCGCTGCGCGAGGGCTTCCCGGAAATCTGGGCCATGAATCGCGACGGCTCGCAGCCCCAGCGGATCGCCGAAGGGTCACAGGCCCAATGGTCGCCGGACGGCCAATCCATCGTCTTCATTCGCGACGACCAAACGCATATGCGCGACCTTGGTACCGGCAACGAAAGACGAATCACGCCCGAGGCATGGCAGCGGTGCGGCGTGCCCACCTGGAGCCCCGATGGAAAACAGTTTGCCGTCGCAAGCCGCCATTCGGGAGACATCGGCATCTTTCTGCTTGCCGCAGACGGAAGCAGTCATCGCCAACTGGAAACGGAAGAACCGTCGTGTACGCCGCAATGGTCCCCCGACGGCCAGCGAATCATCTTTCAGACGGTCAAGGGCCACATCCATCAGTTCTACGCCGACATGGAGAGCGAAGAACAGGTGACCTTCGGCGCAGATATCCAACACGATCCGCGTTACTCGCCCGACGGGTCCATGATGGTCTTCTGCCGGGCCCCAACCCTGGAAGGCCCTTGGCAACTCTGCATCACGGACCTGGAGAGCGACGACCTCGACTTCGTGCAAATCACCAGCGAGGGATCAAACCGCTTGCCCGATTGGGATGCTTTGGAGGAATAGGTATCGAGACAACAGGTCTCCGCACGCCAAATCATGTGCGAGATAGCGGCGTTCGTTGGGTATCATCCACATTCATGTGAAGATGCAAGTGGACGCATCCCATCAATCGGTCGCTTGTGGCTCGGATCCAAGAACGTGGCCGTCCATGATTCTGGCCGAGTATGCCTCGGTGTGTCGTCCCTGAACTTCCGGAGCAGTCAAGAAATGCAGAGGTGCGCCACTTAATGCACTTTCCAAATCTCCGTTTCCTGCGTAGGTCGTGAACACCGACGCGCGCAAGCCACTTGCGTTTCGTTGCGTAGGTGGGGGCGACCGAGAGCAGTTGCGCAACTGGCTCTTCCGCTCATCGGGGGGGCATGCGGGTTGCGAGCGGGCAGACCACACTTCGAAAAACGGTGGTTTTCTCGGATTTCTAGGAAAGGGATGAGTCCAGCGGACTCACCAACGAAGTAACCCGGTCACAGTTTTGGTGCGGAATCCCACAGCAGACTGGCAATGCCAGCGTAGCCTCAGATGAATCGTCCTGGAATAATTTGAACACGGACCATGCCTGGAGCGCCTAGATAATGGACCGGAACTGAAACCATGTTCCGTTTGAATCTGCCAAGCGAGGGTGAACATGTCCAGTCGCGCGGAACGCCTGCGAGATGAAATCTTGATCCTGGAGTACCGCTCCGGTGACAAAAGGGCATTGGAGCGTCTGGTCTCCCGTTGGCAGCCTCGGGTGTACCGGTACATTCTGGTGATGCTGCAGGAGGAGAACGCTGCTTGGGATGTGTCTCAGGACGTTTGGCTGGCTGCCGTCACCGGCTTGGCCAAAGCAAGGCCCATTCAGAACTTCCCCGCCTGGATCTGCCGGGTTGCTCACAACAAGGCCATATCCTACCTGCGAAAGAAGGGCCAACTCAACCAACGGGAGGCAGCCCTACCCCACGTTGACGAGCAACCGGACAATCCGGGCAGAGACCCGGTGTGCAAAGCCGAGGACGCCGGCTTGGTGCATGAATGTCTTCGCCGCATCCCTGTGGCCCAACGATCGGCCCTCATTCTCTTCTACATGGAGGACCTGTCGCTTGAGGAAATCTCGCAGGTGCTGGATGTCCCACGCGGAACGGTCCAATCCAGGCTGCACCACGGCAGGCAGAAGATGAAAATACTCCTATCAGAGAAAGGATACTGTCATGAACGATAACGACGAATTCCTGCGAGACGTTCTCCTGAGCGGTCTGGAACCATCCGACGAACTGCGCGATCGCTTCGAACAACAAGTCGAGCAGATCGTCCGTCACCGGCTGACAACCGCAGAAAAATGGAGCGGCGTGTTTTGTATCACGGTGTTCCTTCCGATGTGTGCGGTTTTCGGATATGTAACCTATTTCGTAGCCACGGTTGCCGATCCCGGGCTGTCTCTGACTGTCCGTCTGATCATGGGTGGCGGATTCAGTCTTGGCAGTATTGTATTCTTGGCGGGTGCGTTGTATGGCATTCATGAGCTTCGACGCGGCAGGATCGCTGGTCGCCAAGTGCAGCACATGATGGTTGCTATCCCCGCCGCATTCGTTCTGCTGCTTGTTACCGTCAACCTGGTCTTTTGGGATACGTTGACCCCGTCGGTCGACAGCGCGATCAAAGGGAGCTTTGCCCTGTTGGTCTACTGGATCATGGTCGTCGGGTTCGTATTGTTAGGCACGATCCGATGGCAGCGCGAAGATCTGCTGCTAGAGCACAAACGCACGCAGTTGGAAATCGCACTCTTACGAGAGGCACTGTCTAAATGACATGCCCTCGATAGCCCTGGCCTACTATTTGACGCCGCTCGACCCCTTCAATTGGCATTGACTGGGGGGGAGTACGCCGGACCTAGTGTTCCCGTTGCTTATCGATCCGCTGCGGCGTATGTGGTCAGCCGTGCGAATGCACGTGTCGCTCAAGATTTGGCTCGTGGATCGCTTACCCCGACGCACCTGTGCGTCGAAAGACCTTCCTTTGCCGGTGCAGAACCTCCGGCAGCCGTTTCCAAGCGTAACTGCAAGTCGGCAAATCCCAAATTGCCGTCTCGTAATCAAAGTCCCGGATACTCGTGAAAATGGGACGCGAATGAGACACGGCCGAAGGCAAGAGATCCCCCCAGTCGAAGGGCTGGTTTGGCCGCTGCGAAGCCGCTCCTTGCCTGCTTGGGTGGCGCAGTCTCCTCTGTACTTAGCAGGATGCATTTTCGTGCGTCGGTGAAATCGACCTCTGCACGTTAGAAAATGTGCCGAAAGTGCACGGGTCGCCCCCTACGCGGCCAAGGAGCAATGGCCAAGGCGCTTCGGTAACATCGCCCAACGCGTCGGCACGGCCCGAAGAGGATACAGTTGGAAAGCGTTTCTTACGTCGGCCACAACGCTACCAAGCTGCAGATGCGATTCGCAGAGCCATCCAGTTTCGAATTGCCATGTGATCAATCGAGAGGCTGTTCAGCCGAAGCACGCGGAGCTTCTTGGCACGGTACGAACTGCGTTTAGTCCGGCAGCGGTCACAGACGACCTCGGCTTTGTGCAAATCACCAGCGAGGGATCGAACCGGCTGCCTGACTGGCATGTTTTGGAGGACGAGGGCTAACACGAGTTTTTCAAGCATCTGTAGGCCGGAACGAGCAAACGCCGCTACCGCCGGAACTACGGTCGCTTTCCTGTGATCACTCCGCAAACGTAGCGCCATGTCGCTCGATTGCGTTTGCGCTGTTCGGGCATCACCTTGCGCGACCTTGCTCCGGCCTATGTCAAATAGTCCGCGCTATCGCCCCAGGCAGTACAGGTACTTGTCTGACCGCACTAGGATGCGGTTGCCGGTCACGGCGGGACTGCCGTTGAATTGGCTTCCGTCGTCAAGCTCGTTCGTCGCGAGCAAATCGAACTGAGGTTTGGCACCCACCACGAATGCCCTGCCGCTGCGGTTCAGGTAATAGATCCGTCCTTCGGCCAGCAGCGGCGAAGCGTAAATCTGCCCAGCTCGGTCGATTCGTTCTTCATAGACCAAGTAGCCGGTATCGGGCTTCGCGCAGTAAGCGATGCCGTTCTTTTCGTGCATCCAGTACAGATGGCCGTCGTGGTAAATGGGAGACGTAACGTTCGATCCGGTCTTGCTGGTCCACAGGCGATGCGTCGCCGTCACATCGCCGCTGCCGCCGGCTCGAACCGCCAAGCCGGCCACGCCCGAGCGGCCGCCAAGATAGTAGACGATGCCGTCAGCGGTCACGGCGCTAGGAACCATGTACCAAGTGATATCGGTATCGCAGGTCCACAATGAATCGCCTGAATCCGGACCAAAGGCCAGTACCTTCCCAGCGATGGCGACCACCAATTCTTCATCACCGGAGTCGTTTGTGATGACTAAGGGTGTGTTCCACGCCTGGCGGATTCCTCCGGCCTGCCATTTCTCTTCTCCGGTCCGCCGGTCGAGCGCCACTAGCGACTCGCTTTCCACGCTGGCGTTGATGAACACCATGTCCTTGTAAAGGACGGGCGATGCCGAGGTCCCCCAGCCGTTCGTCTTCGAACCCACGTCGGCCTGCCAAAGCTGACCGCCATCGTGGTCGTACGCGAAGACGCCGGATTTCCCATGGAACACATACACGCCGTCCGCGTCGGCGGCGGGCGTGTTCGCGGCATAACCGTGGTCTCGGATCTTTGTTTCTTCCGGCAGTTTCGCGGGAACGGCCTCGTCCCAAATGATTTCGCCGGTGTCTTTTCGCAGAGCGATCAAGTGCCGTTTGAGTTCCTCCAGACTGCCTCCCGGTTGGCCGGGAATGAAGTATCCCGTGTAACAGGTCACGTAGATGCGGTCGCCGAACACGATGGGGCTGGACGCCCCCGGACCGGGAAGGGCCGTCTTCCACACGACGTTTTCATTATCACTCCACGTCACGGGCAGCCCGGTCGCATCGCTGGTCCCCATGCCGCTGGGGCCGCGGAATCGGGCCCAATCGTCGCTCGACGTGCTCGGTTTCGGGCCACTCGCCAGTCCGCGAATATGGTCCTGATCCGCCTGGGAGAAAATCGAGACGGGCACCGTGAATCGCTTCCCATCCTCCCGTTCAATCGTCGCCCGATCGTCGTCCACGCGAACCACGCGGGCCTTGATCGCACGGCCCTGCTGATCCTTGTAGTCGCGGAACCCGCGCTCCGCGGCGTCCGTTTGGGCCAAACAGGAAGCCTGCGCAAGCACGCTCAGCAACATGACGGCAACAACACATCTTCGAATGAATCGAACCATAGTGGACCTCTCTGCTGGTATATATGGACATCTCGACCTACTGCATGCGGACATGATACCGTAACCGTTCGCACCGGAACAGCAAGCAGACTGATCAACGCCCGGCTGGGAAGAAGTGAATTCCACCGTCTACAATTGGCGGTTTCACAAGAAGTACGTTTTGTAGGAATTGCCGCAAACTTCTTGTTACTCGAGACATCCATGATATTGAAGGGAAGTGGCCGTGTCGCCAGCGAGTAAGCACCTCCCTGCGATGAGAACAAGACCCCATTCCGCCGACCATGTCTAACCAGCAGATGGAAGCTCAGGAACTGTTTCGCCGTGAATGGGTTCGATGGCAACCAGCAATCTATGCCTACATCCGCACTGTGGTCTTCCATCGGAGTGACGCAGAGGATGTTCTGCAGGATGTTGCGGAGATCCTATGGCGGAAGATCGATGAATTCCAGGAGGGAACACGTTTCGATCAATGGGCCTACCGTGTTGCCCGCAACGTCATGCTCAATTACCAGAGAAAGAACGCGCGGCGGCGTCTTGCGTTCAGTGAGCACATGACCCAACAGTTGGGCGACGAAGCGGCCGATGCCGTCGCGGAGGCTCACGCGGAGCTTGAGGCCCTCGAATTGTGTATTGGCAAGCTGCCGGAGCCCCAGCGGGAACTCATCCAACGGAGATACGCTCCGGGAGCGACGAATCGCAGTGTCGCGGCAGCGACGGGGCGTTCCGAGTCGGCGATCAGCCGAGCCCTCAGCCGAATTCACCGGGGGCTTATGCGTTGTATTTGTCTAGCTTTAGGGGACAGCGTTCCCCCGGAGGCAGTCCAGTGAGCGAATCGCGGTTTGACATGCGAGAGCTGACGGAACTGATCGACATGATACGTGACGAGCAGATCACGGTCGAACAGGTCGCCCGACTGGAGGAGATCCTCGCCGAACACGAGGATGCACGTCGCTACTATCGGCGAGCGATGCGGTTGCACGGTTACCTGGAACAGAACGCGGCCTCGATCCAACTCGCGAACGAAGCCGGGCAATTGGCCCGAACGCCTTGGGGCCGGCCGTTGGCGGGCCCCGTCAAGCTTGCCCGACGGCGCAAGTGGGCCCGGTGGGGCGCTGCGGCCGCAGCCCTTGCCGTATGCCTGGTCCTTGGCGCATGGCTTGTGCGGCTGGCGATCTGGGGAGGCGACCAGCGGCAGGAGGACCAGGCCCAGCGCCTCGTCGACCCTTCCGAGCACCCGAGCATCGCTTTGAGCCGCGCATGGAAGATCAAGCAGACAGGCAACGCAGATTTCTCCATCGTCGAAGAGACCGTCGTTCGGCTTGACCGGGGCGAGCTATGGATCGCGTCTGTAGACGGCGAATCGGCTTCCACGCTTCGAGTACAAACACCCGCTGGCGATGTCACCGCATCCGGCACACAGTTTCTCGTTGGCTTTCATCATGTACCCATTCAGTCGGAAGGAGAAGGACCCATGAAGTCTCTTGCCCGTGTTTTTGTGCTTTCCGGGATCGTTACGCTGACCAACGCTCACGGCACGGCGACGGGCGGCGAAAACGAGTTGCTTGCTACCACCGGGCAGTCGGCGCCGACCAAACAAGTGGTTCAGGCGAACTCGGCATTCGCCATCGACATGTATCGCCAGTTGGCAAAGGAAAACGCTGGCAAGAACCTGTCGTTCTCGCCATATTCGATCAGCATCGCTCTGACAATGACCGCCGAAGGTGCGCGCGGGACGACGGCCCAGGAAATGGGGCAGGTGCTCTGCTGGCCGGAGGCCATGAGACGCGCCGGCAGCGACGCCCAAACGATCCCCTGGGCGACTTCGACCGTGCATAGCGGGTTGTCATCGCTGAGCCAGATGCTTAACCGGCAGCAGGATACGCGGGAGAAGGAAAAGGCTCCGTACGAGCTGAGTATTGCCAACGCTCTCTGGGGCGAGAGAACCTATCCGTTCAATTCGGAATTCGTGAACACCGTTACCGACGCATACGACACGGGCGTGTTGCGAATGGTGGACTTTAAGAGCAACTTCCAGCAGCAACGGCTGATCATCAACCAATGGGTGGCGGACCAGACCAACCTGCGGATCAAGGACCTCTTGCCGGAGAATTCAGTCAGCACATTTACCCGTTTGGTGCTGGCCAACGCGGTTTACTTCAAGGGCGACTGGAAGACCCCCTTTGACGAGAAGTGGACCGAAGAGGAGGATTTCACGTTGACGGACGGGGGCACGGTGAAGGTCCCAATCATGCGCAACTACTCCATGCCGTCCGTTCGCTACGGCGCGTTCACGGCCGAGGGCGCGCTGTTCGATACCCCGAAGACGATTCGCCGGGGCGAGCCCCCGGTCGCGCAGTATCCCGATGAGAACGGCTTCGCCGTGGTCGAGTTGCCCTACGAGGGCGACGAACTGGGCATGGTCGTGATTGCACCGAACCGGCCCGACGGACTGAAGGAGCTCGAACAGCTTCTGGACAGTAGGGGGCTCGACCGTTGGATCAGTCAACTAGACAAGCGCAAAGTGGCCGTGTATCTGCCGAGATTCAAGGCCGAGACAGATTACGATCTGGTCGAGACCCTTTCGGCCCTGGGAATGGGGAGCGCCTTCAATCCGCGGGCCGATTTTAGCGGGATGACCTCCACGGGATCCAGGGACCTCTACATCTCTGGTGTGTTCCACAAGGCGTTTGTGGATGTCAACGAGGAAGGCACCGAAGCGGCGGCCGCCACGGCAGTCGGGACCTTCGGGGGCGGTAGGCCGGACTCTTGGCCATTCATCCCCAGCCTTCACGCCGACCGGCCGTTCTTGTACCTGATCCGCGATGTCCGCAGCGGCACCATCCTGTTCCTGGGCCGAGTCCTGGAACCGTAGGGCTCGATCCATCGTGCAGTCGTTCACTGGGGCTGACTTGCTCCGTTGGACTCCGTTCGGATATGAGTTGAAAGCCGAACGAGAAGCCCGCAACCGAGTCTGTCTCTGCCAGATCCAATCCAGAACAAAACAGGCGTACCGGAACACTCCAGATCGCGGCTCTTCGAACTACTCCGGCTCGGCCCGCTGCTGAACCCCGTCAATGATCTTCCGGGCTGCGGCGGCAAAGGCGGTGTGGTCGGTGTGATGCTCTTGAACTGCGGCGCGGACACGGTCGCACAGTCGGGCTTTGGCACGCTGACGAATCGGCCCGTCCGGCGACTCTTGCCACCAGATGTACAGCAGCGTTAGCCCTTCCTTGATGACCGGGGATTTCGGGGGAATATCAAGCTTGCGGAGTTCCTGCAACTGCTGTTCTGTCAGGCCGGATTCCTTTGCCCGATCGGGCGACTTCAGAATCGCTCGCACGTCCTTGGCCGCCTGATAAGTCGGGCGGTGTGCCTCGGATGGCGAGAAGGTAACGCTTCCGCCATTCCGATCCCACGATTCCTGAAAGAACCCGCACCTGACGGTCGCTTGGGTCTCGCCTTCGCCTTTCAGCGTTGACAACGTCGGCGTGAAATCGATCGGTGGATCCGTCTCCAGAAGCGGAACCGGCTGCAAGGGCCACGCATTCGACTCCGGTATGGGACCGGCAAGGCCACGCAGGATCTTCAAGGTTTTACGGTTGTTTTCGTATTCCTCTGGCGTTCCCTTGGAGTTCGGATCGTAGACGTACTTGAATTTGGGAGCGCCTTTGGCGTACTCGGCGTTGTGCAAAATCCAGAAGTTCCTGTGACTCCAAGGCACCTCGAAATCAAGGCAACTCAGGAGAACCGGAAATGCCCTGTCACCGCCCCAGACTCGAACGAGACTAAGTGAATCAAGCCACTCGCGGCTGTTGTGACGACGGCACATCAGGATCGGCAACAGCCAATCCGGGTCCAGCGGACTGCGGAGATCCGTGACCAGTGCGTGGACAACCTGATAACGGAAGGCCAAGTCCGAGGAATCCACGTGTCGACGGAGTGCGGTCACTGCTCCCGAGCCTCCGAAATGGACCAGAGCCGAGACGGCCGCAGACCGCAACTCGGTGGAGCCCTCGTCGAGCGTTCGTGAAAGCACCGGGAGACCGCGTTTGGATTTCGACACGCCGAGGGCCACAATCCCTGCTTCCTTCACGGGCGACTGTTCGCGATCCAATGCATCGAGCAACGCGTCGATACTGAGCTCCTGCGGCATCCGTCCTAACGCGGAACATGCCGCAACGCGGATGGCGGGATCGGCATCTGACAGGCGGGCCAGAGCTACGTCCAGAGCAGCTTCGCCCGGTGCCAACGGCAATGCCGCCAGCGCCGCGGTCCGCTGAGCGGTCGTGCCGGTCCTCGCGTACTCATCCAACCTGGGAACGGCGTCGTCCTGCCCAAAGCGAGCAATCGAGGCCATGACCTCCGGCAGACGGTCATCTGGGGTTTCAGCAACCTCTGTCTGCAGTTCATCCAGAACGGAGGCCACTCGTTCCGGCTCGCGGCCCAGGATCGTGAATGGGAACGTCGACTTGATCACCGGCTTGCGTGGGCCGTCGATGTTGGTATGCGGCTCGTCGAAGGCGAAGCTGCAGGTCACCTTGTACCGGCCAGGACCGGCGATCGTTCGGAATCTACTCAGATCAATCGCATAAGTGAAGTTCTGACCGCCGGGCGTGATGATCTCGTACCGGCCCATGCCTCCGAAATTCGGAGCGTTGGCATGCGGGTCTGGCAGTTCGTTGCCGTCCGTGTCAGTCACATTGATCTTGATGCGGTCGTGGCGACCGGTGCCTCGACTATCCCCGCCGAACATGAATTCGAAATCCGCTATGCCGACATTGCCAACGCTCATAGTCAATGTCATTGGTTCGCCCCAAACGATCCGGGGCTTGACGGGAATGAACCCGGCGCGCAGGACAATGCGATCAGATCCCTCTTTCGTTTCCACCGGATAGTCGGCCAGATACTCTCGCAGCTCTTCGGGAATCCGTGGCATGGGGCCGCGCGGCGGATCGATCCCGAGACCGGTTTCCGACTTGTGCACAACCAACTCCCGCTGACGGTCGAACTCGATCTCAATCCACTGCCCTTCGCCGATTGCGTAATTGAGGAAACGTGAATAGCGCTCCAGTTTCGGGAACCGATCGGGGGCTCCCAGCAGATTCAGCACTTGCGATCGTGGTGTACCTTGTTTGATCAGCGGATAGAGGACTTTGGCTGCACGGGATCGTGCCGTCCAGTCATCGCGAGACCTTGTGAACACCCGCTTCGCCCGCTCGATCTCTTCCGGTTCCGACGGACTATCGCTCTGTGCGAATCCGATCGTCGTACCGAGAGCAAACGCCACCATTGCTGACGACAAGCCGACGACCAATCCCTTGCTGCGCCAGCCGAGTCGCGAGGTCCGATTGCGCCGTTGATCGATGAATGCACTCATAACGACCTCTCCCGTCTCTTGCCAACGCCACCATCTCTCATCACCCTACCACCCGCGAGACGCGGGGGGAAGATCCTCTTGCTTGGACAGATCGTGAGATGGGGACTACAATGCCGCGTGACGTGCCAAAAGTACAAAGGAGGAATGGCAGAATCATGGAGGCAGAATTATGAAACATGAGGGAAACGGAAGTGATCAAGATTCTGCCGCCATCATTCTGCCAACTCGCGGCAAGTTCGTTCCGAAGGACCAAGGGAAGAATACAAATCGGCTCCGTGAAGCAAAAGGAGAGACATCTATGACCGGGACCGAACTAACGATGACGCGCCGTGGTTTCTTCGGTGCGGCGTCCGTGGCGGCGGCGCCGTTGGTCGCGCTGGGATCGGCGGCGGAACCGCGGCGGCTTCGAGCGGGTGCGGCGACCAGCAACATCACGTTGCCGCTGGGAGCGGCCAATGGTGGCGTCATCGCCCGCGGCGGTCTGGCCAAGCATACCCATGACGAACTCCACGTCCGCTGCCTTGCTTTGGACGATGGCCGGACCCGAATTGCCTTCGCCATTTGCGATCTGCGAATGGTTGGCCGCGAGGTTGTTGAAAAAGTCAAGGAGTTGGTGCACGAGGCAACGGGATTACCGCCGGAGAACCTGCTAATCTCCGCGACGCACACTCACGCCGCTCCGGCGGTGATCGGAATGCACACGTCCGACGTCGATCACTGGTATCGCGATTTCGTAGCCGCCCGCATCGCCGACGGAGTGCGTCGAGCGATCACGAATCTGGCCCCGGCTCGGATCGGTTGGGTGGTCGGCTCGGTGCCGGAACACGTCTTCAATCGCCGCTGGTTCATGCGCGATGGCTCGATCCCTCCCGATCCGTTTGGAGGGCAGACGGACCGCGTGCGGATGAATCCACCGCGGACCAGTGAGGATCTGGTGAAACCTGCCGGACCGTTCGATCCGGAACTGGCGATCGTGAGCGTACAACATGCCGACGGCCGACCGCTGGCGCTGCTTGCCAACTACAGCCTGCACTACATCGGCGGCTACGCTGGAGGGCATGTCAGCGCAGATTATTTCGCCATCTTCGCCGATCGGATTCAGCAGTTGATCGGCGCCGACCGGCTCGCTCCACCATTTGTTGCCATGATGTCCAACGGAACCAGCGGCGACATCAACAATATCGACTTCCGGAAACCGTCGCAGAGGTACCAGCCGTGGACTCGGATGCGCGAAGTGGCCTACGATGTGGCGGACGAGGCATTTCGAGTCTACAGGCAAATCAAGTACCGCGATGACGCTCCGCTTGCCGCTTGCACGACGGAGTTGAAGCTTGGCGTCCGCCGGCCCGATGCGCAGCGCATCGAGTGGGCTCGCGGCATCTTGAAAGAGGACACGAATCCCACTCGGCTCACGCGGCCGGAAATCTACGCCAGCGAAGCGTTGGAACTGGCCAAGTTCCCGGAGGAGGTTCCGGTCCTGCTCCAGGCGTTCCGCATCGGCGAACTTGGCATTGCGGCGGTTCCGTGCGAAGTGTTCGCCGAGACGGGCTTGGCCATCAAGGCCGGCAGCCCGCTACGTCCGACGTTCACGATTGAATTAGCCAATGGATACAACGGGTACCTGCCTACGCCCGAGCAACACGAATTGGGCGGCTACGAAACTTGGCCTGCCCGTTCGTCGTATCTTGAGGTGCAAGCCGAACGGAAGATCCGCGATGCGGCGCTGGAACTGTTGAAACGAACGATGGAACCGTGACGCTCCGTCCAAAATAACAACCCGCTTCGCGACAGCCATTCCTAATTCGTTGCCGCCCTGAATTCGTTGGGAGAAAAGGAAATGTTCCCAGCGAATTCAGGGCGGCAACGAATTGGCCGAGTAACGCCGTTCAGAACAGGGGCAAGACGATGAAGCAAACGATGGAAAACAACAGGCCGGTAATTCGCGGGATCCTTCTTATGTGTGCGGGCCTTCTCGTGACGCCTTGGTTGCCAGCCGCCGAATTGCCGCCGACCGAAGGCCGGACAAATCTGGCATTGGGCCAAACCGTTGTGTTTGCACCCGAGCCCAATTACAGTCTCACGCAACGCAACGACACCGATGCAACCGATCTGACTGATGGTGAGCTTACCAAACGCGCCGACCGCCACATCTGGTTCGATTCGACGGCCGTCGGTTGGTCGTACGGGGGCCGAGTGAATCTGGCCGTCGACCTGGGGCGGATGGCACGAATCGACGAGGTCGCCGTCCGTCTGCTCGGCGGGTCGCCGCAAGCCGGGATCAACTTTCCTGGCTGGATTGAAGCCTTTGTGAGCGACGACGGCGAGAACTACGTCAAAGTGGCGGAGTGCTCGCGCTGGCGCCCCGGCGATTTCCAGCGTTTCGGTGTGCCCGACGATGCGGGCAAGGGGTGGATCCACTGTCTTCGATTCAAGGATCTCGCCGCCCGCGGCCGCTGGGTCGGGTTACGGATGTATGTCACCGGCTTGGCAGCAACCGACGAGCTGTATGTGTTCGACTCGCCGTTGGCAGAGACGCCGGACGGCGCGGCGCCGGGGCAGCCGAGCGATTTCAGCGTGACGCGCCCTCAGCCATACTTTCATAAACCAAACTTGGAACTCGCCACCAACATCTGCCTGCCCGTTCCCATCGGCGTGGTCATCCCCGGAGACCAAGCAAACAGTGAACCACTTGAGATGACGCTCGAGCTGCCGCCGGGGATCGAACTCTGCGGCGGGCAACTTGCTGGGCAAGAATCGGAACAGGCCAAACCTGAGACGATGCCGGACGGCCGCCGGCGTTATCAGTTCATTGGACCAGCCAAATCGAGCACCAAGACGTTCGGACGCCTTTACTTTCAAGCCTCCGGATGGAAAGACGATCAGACCGGAAGCCTTCGCTACCGGTTCCGACATGCAGATTGGGAAAGCCCGATCGTCGAATTGCCCGTGCATGCAGTCGAGGTGCCCCGTGCACCTCGTTTGAAACGGATGATGGTCGGGCTGGGATGGTGGAACGCCAGTGCCACGGCCAAGTGGCCCGGAGCCTTAGACGCGTGGGACCAACTGGGCTTGAACAGCTTCTCGCTGTTCGCCCACTGGATGCGAGAGGACAATCCCGATTGGAAGCTGGTCGACGAAGCCCGCCGCAGAGGTTTTTCCATCGTCAATATCGCCTCGCCGCTTCATCGCATGGCGAGTCATAGGGCGAAGACGCCGGAGATCTGCGACCAGTTCGCCGATGGCAGCGTCGGAGACAAGCTGTGCGTTTCGTACCGAGGTCAGCACTACAAGAACGAGATCCAGCGGTTCGCGGCGGCAATGGCCCGCGCTCGGCCACACTTCGCTTCATTGGACATCGAAGTTTGGGGATGGCAGGGACCGGTAGACTGCCGCAAGTGCACACGCTGCCAAAAGGACTTTGCCGCCTCGGGCATGGAGAACTGGGAGGCGTGGCAAGTGGCCAAAGGCAACGAGATGTGGCGTGACATGGTCACAGCCGCCCGGGCCGCGATCAAGGAGGCTGGCGGCGGGCCCGAATTCGAAATCGGCGGATATGACTTCCGCGCCGGCGGCCCCTACCAGAGCGTCTGGTCGGTCGACGACATGTATCCGCAGTGGATGCAGAGCAGTCAAGTCTCGACCTACACATGTCTGTATCCTTACCACCTTGGGCTGATCGGCGACGAGGTGCGAGAGGACCGCGCACACTTACCACAAAGCGATGTGCTGCCGTGGCTGACACCCGGAGACGCAGGTACGTTTCCCGGCGAGAGTTTCCAATGGGCGCTGTTGGAGTGCTACTCGAACGGCGCCCGAGGTGTCTACTTCTGGTCCAGCCGCGTATGGGACTCGGAGAGCCTGATTGCCTACAACCGCGTCGTTCGTGCGATTGCGCCGGTCGAGCAAGTCCTGGTCGACGGCGAACTGGTCGGCGATGCAGCCCGCGCCGAGGCGCCGGGCCGTGTGAGCGGCATACGAAGGGGCGAAGACATGGTCCTGCTGGTTGCCGACTACTTCCGCCGGACCGACGGCACGGTCAATCTGACGCTCCAAGTGCCTGCCCGATCTGAAATCCGCGACTTGATCACCGGCGAGGTTCTATCGGCCGGGATCCAAACGGGCGAGCGTCTGGTTCCTGTGCCTTTGGGCGAAAATCAAGCTCGGCTTCTCCATGTCCACCCACTCGATTGACGGTGATGACGAAGCAGGAGTACCGAACCATGAAAGACGTCGCCCTCGTTCTTCTAACACTGGCGTTTTCTGGGCGAACGTTGGCCGAGCAGCCAGTAACAGAAAAGCCGAACCACGCCCACTTTTACGTTTCTGCCATTGGCAAGGACAATTGGTCTGGCAGACTGTCGGTACAGAACGCCGAGGAAACCGATGGGCCGTTTGCCACCCTAACCCGCGCGCGGAACGCGATCCGAGAATTGAAGTCCGAGAAACGGTCCAAAGGGCCGGTGACGGTGATGGTTCTCGGGGGAACTTACTACCTGACGGAACCGTTTGTACTAGACAGCCAAGACACGGGAACCGACCAAGAACCGATCACGTACACCGCCTATCCCGGACAGAAGCCGATTCTTAGTGGAGGTAGGAAGATTGTCGGATGGGAACCGTACCAAGGTAACATCCTCCGGTGCCACCTGCCCGAAACGAAGGAAGGCCGATGGAGCTTCCGGCAGCTCTTCTTCAATGGCGAAAGGCAGATCCGAGCGCGGTGGCCCAACCGCAAGCCAAACGATCCACTGTACGGCGGATGGGCCTTCGTTGAAGCGACGTTGCCGGAGGGCGACCAAAAGGCGGCCGAGTTTCGCTTTGCTCCGGACGGCGCTCCCCGGCATTGGGCCAGGCCGGGCCAAGCGGAAGTCAATGTCTTTCCCTGGTACTGCTGGGTGAACGACATCATTCCGGTTAAGCAGGTCGATACAGGTAATCGCATGATTATCCTCGGCAGGCGCGTCCAGCCCGGCTTTATGTCGTTAATGCCC
>JADHUC010000080.1 GCA_016784735.1 Pirellulaceae bacterium
GCCGCCCGAGACGAGCAAGGGATGCTGGCACTTCGGAACGCTTTCGAGCACGCATAGGTTGTCCTCCGAGGTCAAATGGAAAACACCCACGCTAGCAAACCCCCGGCCGAAGTTCAGGCAGGCCTGCAGCAAGCTCTCGGTTCAAAACGTGGAACAGCATCCCACCAGGAGCGACTTGCGCCGTACGGGGCATGCCGACAGCCTGGCCAACGCGGCCCAAATCGTCAACAATTAGACCCAGGACGCTAAGGTCCCTCAGAAACAGGCGACGAGTCACCACGGAGTTGGGTCACGGAGCCTGTTCTTGGCGTGAACGTACAAAACTGCTTACGTCAGGGTTCTAGCAGTGACGAGTTCTTGTGCTGACAGTCGAAAGGGGGACCGGCAGTAGATGGAATCTGCCGCCTGAAGGCCGAGAATCTCAATCGCTGAACCATGGTACCGTCGCGCTTGTCTGAACTACAGAAAACTGCGAGACTGCTATGCTGTTTCTAGCAGGGAGTCCCTACGTCTGGAGGTGTTGAGGTGGAGGATACTACTTACCTGTTCATCGACGGGCAGTACTTGCAGACTGTCTATCGAGATCTGATCTGGAATGATTATGGTTCATCTCATGAGATTGATTTCGACAGGCTTCGTGGCAATGGCGTAGCAAGAAGGGCGTTTTACTACGATTGCCTTGATGACAACCAGAAGCCGAATGAGACTGAAACAGATTTCCAAGCTCGCGTTCAGGCGCAAGAAGCATATCTCGATTCAATCAATGCTATGGAGGGCTTTCATGTTCGCAAGGGATATCTGGCGCAAGGCAGAAGAGGACGGGAGCAGAAAGAAGTTGATGTCCTTTTGGCTGTTGACATGATGGTTCACTCGTTCAATCGAACGATGACGAAAGCAGTCTTGATTGCTGGTGATCGTGACTTCAAACCTGTCGTAGAAGCTGTGACTAGGCAAGGAACATACGTTGAAGTCTGGTATAGACCGAAGACCGGATCAGCGGAACTAGGCCGGGTCGCCGATCTCGTGAAGCCGCTTCAGATTTCGACTCTTGTGAGCTGGGTTAAGCATGAAGGGCTGGAGGCAGAGGGGCTTCCTTCGACTCAGCGATTCGTTAACGACGACCAGCTTTGTCCACCCGAGGCGCTACTCAAGCGCGGAATCGTTCAACTGTCACAGCAAACCATGCGACTAGCGTATGATAAGGGCAGATATATTGTAGATGTCTTTAGGGGACGTGTGTACGACTGCCGTCACACCTTCCATGATCTGCCGTTGCTAGAGAAGTTCCTTGTTGAGGAATATGGCGAGATAACATGGCGAGATGTCAGGGATGATACTTCTACAGCAAAGCAAGACTGATCCTCCTTGTACATTAGTGCGTAATCCACGTGTGGGAACAGACGCACAAGCCCATGCAACAGTCGATTCTGACTGTGAGCCCCTCACCCTATCCCTCTCCCCACGCGCGGGAAGAGGGGACAAGGCTGGAGGATCAGCCCAACCATTTCGTCCGGTATTCGGTGTCAACGAACTGGGCGGCTTCGGGGGCGTTGGTGGCCTCCATCTTCTCGCCGTCCCAGTCCAGGCTCTTGCCGGCGCGGATGCCGACCACGCCCGTCAGACCGATCTCGGTGAGCTTGCCGCCGATGTCGAAGTCCGAGAAGGTTCTTCCCTCGCCTCGACAGGCGTCGAGCCATTCCTTGCCGTGGCTTGGGGTTCGCGGAAGGGTCTTGGGAATGTCCTTGGTGGCTTCGTGGCGGAGCACGTCGCTTAGGCCGGACTCGCCTTCGAGGCGGATCTTGCCGCCTGTGTTCCAGTGACTGGTGTGGATGCAGCCCTTCTCGCCGAGGATCAGCAGGCCGTTAGGCACCTTGTCCCCGTAAGTGTCGGTCAGCGGCTGGAGCGCCTCGGCCGGAGGTTTGCCGCTTCCCTGCCAGTGCAGAGTGACGGGCGGGAGGTCGCCGCGCGCGGGGAAGTGGAATTCGACCGCGGCCTTGTCGGCGATCTGCTTGCCGCTGAGCATGTTGACGACGATTTTGTTGGGATAGCCCAGGTCGAGCGCTCGCATGGGCAGATTGATCGCGTGACAGCAGAAATCGGCCAGGCCGCCGTTGCCGAAGTCGAACCAGCTTCGCCACCGGAAGGGATGATAGACGTCCTTCTTGAACGGGCGCATGGCCGACGGGCCAACCCACAGATCCCAGTTGAAGCCTTCGGGAATGGGATCTTCGCCTTCCGCGTTGCCTTCATTTGCGGTGACGCCAATGCCCCACTGGTAAATCTCGCGGATCTGGCCCAACGCGCCGGCCCGGATGATCTCCGTACAGCGGCGGAGCGACTCGCTGGCGCTGCCCTGGTTGCCCATCTGGGTGACGACGTTCGCGGTGCGCGACAGCTCGCGCAGCTCGCGGGCTTCGGCCACGCTGTGCGTCAGCGGCTTCTCGCAGTAGACGTGCTTGCCGGCTTTCATGAATACCTTGCACAAGTGGGCGTGCCAGTGGTCAGGCGTGGCGACCAGTACGGCGTCGAAGCTGGACGTGTTGTCCAGCAACCGGCGATAGTCCTCATACGCCTTGGCGTCCTTGGTCGCCTCGCCGCCGGAGCGTGAGGCATCGGCCCGGGCCTTGTCGATCATTGCCGGATCCGGATCGCAGAGGGCCACGAGATTTGCGCCGCCCGAGAGCAGGCCCCTCATCACGCCGCGTCCTTGCCCGCCGCAGCCGACCACGGCAAGGTTCAGCTTGCTGTTGGCGGTCGTGGAGCCAGCCTCGGCGCCCGATAAGATCAGCGGCCGACTGAACGCCGCCGCCCCCAGGGCCGCTGCTGAGGTCTTAAGGAAACTCCGCCGTGAGGAACGATTTCGCTTCACGGACGCACGTTGCAACAAACTGATTCTCATGGTCGTTCTCCCAGCCGACATTTTGCATTTGCAGTGAGCCTGGAACCGACACAGGCTCGTTTGGCCATCTATCTTACCAAGACCAATCGGCAACCTCGACCACCGAACCAGTTCCCAGCGGATTTAACTTGGCGAGCATGACACCGCTACCGCGGGCCGCCCAATGAGAAGAGGTGAGAACTGGTCCGCAGGTACATCACCCCGTCGGCCACCGCGGGTGTGGCGTAGCTTGGTTCACCGAGCGGGATCCGGTGGAGGAACTCGAACATGTCTCCTGCCGCCAGAACGACGGCCTCGCCCTTCTTCGACACGTTGTACAGATGGCCATCGACCCAGACGGGCGACCCAAGAAATCCTCCCTCGACCCGCTCTCGCCAGGCCATGATTGTCAAAGGCCCAGGGATCAAGCCAGGCTCAGTGTTTGATGGCAATGTGGTCAACTATGATTTCTTGCCCACCTTCGTTGATTGGGCTGGTGGTCACTCGAAGAAATTGCAGAACATCGACGGTGTCAGTCTCGCCGATTACATGGCCGGGAAAAAGCCGGACGAGGCTTTCCTGAATCGCAATCTATATTCCCACTATCCACATTATCGGAGTTCAGTTCCGCATTCGTCCTGATCTCTGGTTCGTCCAAGGTGATCCATTTTTGCCATCGACCGGAGATTCCGATGTTGTTCTGTATTGCGCAAAGGAGCGAGGAGCGCAAAGAGAGAAACCTCTGCACTGCAAACGATCAAACGCGCATCCTACGCGCAGTTTCTTGAACAGGAGATAACCGAGGGAACAGAGAGTGGTTTCGGCCTCTACTGACTCTGTTTTTTCCTGTTCACTGTTCCCTGCCTACGCGCCCGCCACGGGAGCTTCTTGCTTTTCTGCCGCGGCTTTGGTTGCCTGTTCCTTTTCCAGCAGGGTGGCCCAGTTTGTTTCGACCTGCTCTTGATGCCAGGCGATAATGTCTTCCGTGTCGCTCTCCGTCAGGTGCTTGAATCGCCCTTGGGCCTTGAGCCATTCGATTACGGGAACGACTTCCTTGGGCTTGTAGTTCACTTTCCACTGGCCGTGGTCCACTTGGTACAAGGGCCAGAATCGGGTTTCGACGGCCACTCGCGCCAGTTGGATCGAGTCTTCGGGTTTGCATCGCCAGCCTCGGTGGCAGGGTTGGACGATGTTGATGAACGCCGGGCCGTCGACTTCGAGGCCTCGTGCCACTTTGCGCATGAAGTCCATGTGATGCGACACCGAGGCTTGGGCCACGAACGGAATGTCGTGAGCGATCATACATGCGGTCATGTCTTTGCGCCGCTGTTGTTTTCCGGGAATCACCTTTCCGCTGGGGCTGGTCATGGTGGCCGCCCCGCGCGGTGTCGCGCTGGATCGTTGCCCGCCCGTGTTCATGTAGGCGTTGTTGTCGTAGCAGATATACAACAGGTTGTGGCCGCGTTCCATGGCGCCGGAAAGCGACTGAAAGCCGATGTCGTATGTGCCACCGTCGCCGGCGAAAACGATGAAGTTGATTTTCTTGTCTTCGGGAATGCGGCCCCTGCGCTTCATCACGCGGTACGCGGCCTCGACGCCGCTGAGCGTGGCCGCGCTGTTCTCGAATGCGCAGTGAATGTAGGGGACTCGCCAAGCCGTGTACGGGTAGATCGTGGTCGAGACTTCCATGCAACCAGTAGCGAAACACACCACAGTATCCGGACCGGCCACGTGCAGCGCCTGTCTCAGAATGGTCGGTGCAGCGCATCCGATGCAGGAACGATGACCGCCCGCGACCAATTCTGGGTCCGCTGACATTCTCTTGAGATTGATTGCCATTTTGTCAGTGTTTCCTCGATCAGATGACGAGATTGATTTGCGCTGCGTGATTCCAACAAGTGGCGACGTGTAGCTATCAGCTTTCAGCTATCAGCGGTCAGCAATTTCGTGCTGAAAGCTGATCGCTGACCGCTTTCAAGCTCATTCCCTCAAACCGATGTACCGATAAAGCTCTCCGGTCGTGCCGCTGTCGTTCATGCCGGCAAGGTCCGCATAGACGGTTTCCAGGTCGCTCACGTTGATTTCGCGTCCGCCGAGACCGTAGACGTAGCTGACAAGCTGCGGGCGATCGCCGCCCGCAAACGAACGGATCTCGTTGAACAGCGGACCGCCGCGAAGACCGTAGGAGATCGACCGATCGAGCACGGCCACGGTGCCTATGCCTTCGATAGCCTCGGCGATTTCTTCTCCCGGGAACGGTCGAAATGTGCGGAGCCTCAGCAAGCCGGCCTTGATGCCTCGCTCGCGGATGCCGTCAACAGCGACTTTCGCGGTGCCGCAAGTCGAGCCGAGTGCGATGATCGCTACGTCGGCGTCGTCCAGTTTGTATGGTTCGAAGTGGCCGTATTCGCGGCCTGTCAATTCGCCGTACTCTCGGCCGACCTCAGGGATGACACGACGGGCGTTTTCCATGGCCTCGACCACTTGACGCCTGCACTCGAAATAGTAGTCGCTCAAGTGCAGCGGCCCCACGGTGACCGGATTGGCGGTGTCCAGCAGGCTGAACGGCGGATCGTACTCGCCCACGAACTGTTGTACCGCCTCGCGGCCGATTACCTCCAAACCTTCCATCGTATGGCTGATGATGAAGCCGTCCAGGCATACCATGACGGGCAGCAACACGTCTTTGTGTTCGCCGATTCGGAATGCCTGGATAACGGTGTCGTAGACCTCCTGGACGTTTTCGCAGTACAACTGGATCCAACCGGCGTCGCGGCAGAACATCGAATCGCTGTGGTCGCAGCCGATATTGACCGGCGCGCTGATCGCGCGGTTGACCACCGGCATGACGATCGGCAGTCGCGTCCCGGAGGTGATGGCGCAGATTTCGGCCATCAGCAAAAGCCCCTGCGAGGAGGTCGCCGTAACGGTCCTCGCGCCGGCGGCCGCCGATCCGAAGCAGGCGCTCTGGGCGCTGTGTTCAGATTCGACCGGGATCAACTCGGTATCTACAACGCCGTTGTACACGAACGACGAGAACTTGTGCATCAGTTCCGTCTGCGGCGTGATGGGGAACACGGCAGCCACGTCGGGATTGACGTCTTTCAACGCTTCGGCGCCCGCGTCGTTTCCCGTCATTGCGACTTGTTTGGCAGATTTCACTTTCAACATTTGCCTAATCCCAACGTCACCTATCAAGCTGCATCTCGATCGCGTTGTTTTTCGGTGGGCATTCGCGTGCGCAGATTCCGCAGCCCTTGCAATGGTCGTAGTCGAAACCGGCGATCTTGCCATCTTCGACGATGATTGAAGAATCGGGACAGAAAATCCAACAGCGAAGGCAGTTATTGCACTGCGATTCGGCATGCACGGGCTTGTAGGTCCGCCAGCCGCCTGTTTCGTACTCGTCGCTGCTGCCGGCCACGACGATCACCCCGCCGATGGGCATTTCTTTCCACGTCAAAAGTTTGCTCACGACGATCGCACCTCCTCATAGGCTCGCTGAATCGCGCGAATGTTGCCTTGGGCAACGCGCTCGCCAAGGCTTGCGCCGAACTTCTTCTTGACGTTCCGCTTCAGCGTATCCATTGAAATACAGCCGGTCGCTTTGAGCAGCGCGCCGACCATAGGCATGTTGGGCATGGGACGCCCGAGCTCTTCAATGGAAATTTTCGTGGCGTCCACACAGAACACGGTATTGCCCGTCAGGTCAAGTTTGTCGCCTATTTCGCTGGGTTTGAGCGCGGTGTTGATCACAAAAATCGTGTTCTGGTCGATCCCCTCGATCACGGTGGGCATGCGCGTCAGTGTTTCGTCCAGCACGACGACGATGTTCGGTCGCTCGATGGGACAGTGCAACCGGATCGGAGCGGCGCTCACTCGCGTGAAGCCGCGGATCGGGGCACCCATGCGCTCGGGGCCATACTCCGGGAACCCTTGGCTGCACTTGCCCTCCTCCAACGCCGCTTGAGCGACAAGCTGGGCAGCCGTTTTTGCACCCTGGCCTCCGCGGCCGTGCCACCGAATTTCGATCGTGTCATTACTCATAGTGTCTTGCTCCAGGCCGAACCTCATACGGTAAGCTCTCATGCGTGTCTCGTCTAGGGTGCCACTCGCCAGAATTGCGGCATGGACATCTCATTCGGTCATACGTACAGTAACCATAAAGGGGATCGCCAACGACTTCTGTCAGGACGCCGCATTCATGAACGACAATCCATTCAACCTGTCATCCGTCGAAACCGTCGCGATTCAAGCTTCTCCGCTCGAAGCTCTGTACGCGCCGACGGAGAAGATACCGGTGATCACCGTGAGCAATTTTCCCGCCCTGGGGAAGTTGGCTGCAATGCGGTTCCTGGAGTGGTCGCAGAATCACCCAGGGGGCGTAATTTCATTGCCTACCGGCAAAACGCCGGAACACTTCATCAACTGGGTGACGTACCTGTTGAAGAAGTGGGACGATCCCGAGAGCCGCGTGATGTTGGAGCAAGCCGGAGTCGATCCCGGGCGCAGGCCCGACATGCACAGTCTGCATTTCGTGCAGATCGACGAGTTCTACCCGATCGATCCTCGGCAAGAGAACAGCTTCTACGACTACGTCAGCAAGCTCTATATCAGAGACTTCGGCCTGGACCGCCGCAAAGCGCTGCTGATGAACTGTGAACTGATCGGCCTGGAGAAGGGCCAAACACTGGAATCCGTTTGGCCCGATTCTCAGGTCGACCTGAGCCTGCGCACGCGGCAGGCCACAAACGATTTGGAGGCAATGCAGCAGGGCGTACTGCACCGTATCGACGACTGGTGCCGACAATACGAAGACCGCATTCGCGAACTCGGCGGGATCGGCTTCTTCCTGGGCGGCATTGGCCCCGACGGGCACATTGGCTTCAACGTCCGTGGGTCGGATCATCATTCGACGACCCGTTTGACCGTTACCAACTATGAGACCCAAGCGGCTGCGGCGGGCGACCTGGGCGGCATCGAGGTCTCGCGTCGCCGGCTGGTAATCACCATCGGGTTGGGCACGATCACCTTCAATCCTGACGGTGTAGCGCTGATCATCGCCGCCGGCGAGGCAAAGGCTCGCGTGGTGGCCGACGCAATCCAAGGCCCGGTGAGCGTGTTGATTCCAGCCAGTTCCTTGCGCCCGCTGCCGGGGGCGCGTTTCTACGTGACGATGGGTGCAGCTAAACGTTTGCGCGAGCGCCAGGTCACGTTGCTGGCCGAGCACGATTCGATTTCCGACGAACAAGTCGAATTGGCGCTTGTCGATTTGGCCGTTGATCGCGGCAAGCGCGTGTTGGACTTGACCGAAAGCGAAACACAAGCCGATCCGGCGGCGCGAACCGTGCTGAGCAAACGGCCCCAGTCGCTGGCGGAACTGACCGACATGGTCCATCGGCGGCTAGTCGGGAAGATCGAGGCGGGTAGTCACGCTCTGGAGAACACGCGATTCCTGCACACCGAGCCGCACCACGACGATTTAATGCTCGGGTACCTGCCCTTCATCGTGCGTAACACACGCAACAGTAGCAACGAGCACCACTTTGTCACCTTGACCAGCGGTTTCACGGCCGTCTCGAATGTCTACATGCTGCGGCAGGTGGAATCCCTTCAGCGTTTCATCGACACGCCCGATTTTGCCGACTTGAACGCTGAGAATTATTTTGACCCGGGCAATGAACAGGCTCGCAATCGCGACATCTGGCAGTACCTGGACGGCATCGCCGCGCGCAACGAAGAAATGAGCGACGAGGGTGCGGCGAGGCGTCTTTTGCGCAATCTCATGGAGGTCTGCGAAGACACGCATTTACGCTCGATCAAGGACCGGATGAAGGAGATGATGCACTACTTCAAGACGGTGCATCCCGGCAAGAAGGACCAAGAACACATTCAAGACCTGAAGGGCATGTGCCGCGAATGGGAGGCCGAATGCTTGTGGGGGTACTTCGGCTGGCAGTCGTGTAACATCCGGCATTTGCGGTTGGGCTTTTACACCGGTGACATGTTCACACTGGAGCCGACAATCGAACGTGACGTCCCGCCGATCGTCAAACTGCTGGACGAGCTCAGGCCGGATGTGATCTCCGTTGCTCTCGATCCGGAGGCAAGCGGTCCGGATACGCACTACAAAGTGCTGCAAGCGGTCAACGAGGCGACGCGACGCTACGCAGCGAATGTGGGCCGAGAAGATATTCGCATCTGGGGCTATCGCAACGTATGGTTCCGCTTTCATCCCAGCGAAGCCAACGTCTACGTACCGGTCTCGTTGAACATGTTCTCCGTGATGCAGAGCGCATTCCTGAACGCCTTTGTATCGCAGCGGGACGCGTCGTTCCCAAGTTACGAGCACGACGGACCGTTCTGCGAACTTGCCCAGCGAATCCAGGTACAACAGTACCAGACCATGAAAACCTGCCTGGGTCGTGAGTGGTTCGCAGACCATTCGAGTGCACTGATTCGAGCTACGCGTGGGCTCGTTTTCCTGCGCGACATGGGCCTGGAGGAATTCGGCCAAACCGCCGGACAGCTCCGCGAAACGGCCGAGGCGGGGTAAGACGACGGGGCGCGTGAAGGCGGCACTGCGGACGGCGCCGCAAAACCCCGGCCTCACGGCATCGGCGGTCCGCCCAGTTCCTCAAGACGGCGTCGACGGTCCAGCCAATCGCGCGGAGCAAGAACGTGAATCAGCCCGCCGTCGTCCATCTCGGTGCCGGTTTCTACTTGCGTCCAGAGGCGCAAGCGTTCGATGTCCCCGGCCACTGGAGGATTGAGTTGACGGATTCGGGCGAACCGGAAGTCGGTGGTCAGTATCCGCGAGCCATCGGAACTGACGGCTATCGACAAAGTCGACGTGTGGCGGCCATGCAGCGGTGGTCCGAAACGCTGGCCGCTGGCTACGTGCCACATGTGCGCTCCCACAATCCGCGCGCTCGCCGTGGGCACCGATCCGCCGGTAATCGCGATCCGGCCGTCCGGCGTAAACGCAACACTCTTCACCCAACCGCTATGTCGCAGCGGTGGGCCCAATTTCTCGCCGGTAATGCCGTTCCAGAGCTGCGCTGTTTCGTCCTGGCTGCCGGAAAGCACCGTCCGACCGTCCGGATGCAGGGCCACTGCCATTACCTGCTCGTGATGTGGCAGAGGAGGCCCGAGCGGTTCACCGGTGGATGCATCCCATAGCCGAACGACACTGTATCGAAACCCGGTGACGATCCGGTTCCCATCGTGGCTGAACGAAAAAGGATGACTTCCTCCTTCCAGATGAATGGCCGGTTGGTTTTCCTCGCCGGATGCAGGATCAAGGAAGACGAGTTCAAGGCCCTTCGCGTCCGCTGTGACCAGCATCAGGGATTTTCCGTCGTGCGCAAACGCGATGCCATCGGAACTCTTGCTGGTACGTAACTCGGAATGCTGTTTTCCCGTGGCCAGATTCCAAATGCGGATGGTGTAGCCACTGCATCGGACGGCGGCCAATTCGCCGTCGGGACTCACGGCGACGTGCCGCAGATCCTCGCCTTCAGGATGAACCAAAGTGGGGCCGAGTGGTTGGCCGGAGGTTGCATTCCAGAGTTGAAGCTCGCTGTGCCTCAATTCGTTTTCAATCGACGATCTGGCGGTAAGGACCTTTGATCCATCCGGCGTAAACACGGCGTCGCGAAGCGACTTGGAAACGAGAAGCTCTGTGTCCGGTCGCTTTACCAGTTGCGGTCCGACGCGATGCCCGGACGCAACGTCCCAGATATCAACCGTGCGGTGATTCGAGCCGGCGTACAGCCGTGTGCCGTCGTGGCTGAAGGCGATCGAGTCCACGTCGTATTGAGCCGTAAGTTCGTAAGGCAGTTGCCGGTGCGTGGCAGTTTCCCACACCTTAACTTCGATGCCGTCGCCTGCAGCGAAATGCTTTCCATCGGGACTGAATGCGACGGCATGTATGTAGCTCAAGTAGTGGTGCAGAGGTTCGCTGACAGGCTTGCAGGATTCGGCGTCCCACAACTGCACTTCGGCGTCCATGCCTAAGACAAGCAGTTTGCTGTCGGGGCTGAAAGCCAAGCTGAATGCCTCCTTACCCGCTTTGACCGGTGGCCCGAGCGCCTGGCCTGTCTTCAGGTCCCAGGTCCGCAGCTTTGGCCGATTGTCCGCGATGATCGCCGAGATGAGTCGGCCGTCGGGGCTGACGGCGAGCGAGTCAATGTAATCATCTCCCGGATCGATGGATGGCTTCGCTTGTTTGCCGTCGTCCAGTGATATTACGTGGATTTTCCATCCGCCAACCACAATGTGCTGTCCATCAGCGGTCAGCGCGATAGTGTTGATCTCGTCGCCCAAGGGTATCGGCGGCAGCAGTTCCTCGCCCGTGCGAAAGTCCCAAACGTGAAGCACGTCTCTTTCGGTTCCTGTCACCAGTAGGCGTCCCTGCGCGTCGAATGCCGCGGCCTCGACGCGCGTTGCGTGCTGCAAACACGGTCCGGCCATCGTGCCGGATTCGACGTCCCAGACCCGGCCGGTCGACATACTGTCAGCCGCAAAGAAAAGTGTGCTGTCGCGGCTGAACGTTGCAAACGTCGCGTGGTCCACGTGCCACATGGTTGCCAACGACGGGCACAGTTGAGGCCGCCAAGCAGCCAGATTCGCTCGTAGCAGCCACTGGAGTTGGTCGTCGTCCTCAGGGGCGTATTCGAGACCGCGGACGAACCAGTGCATCCCCCGTTCGTAGTCGCCTTCGTTCGAGTGCGCCAGCCCGCGGTACAGTGCAAGATCGGCCGTGCGACGGTTCGCTTCGCGCAGCGAGTTCTCGATCAGATCTCGCTGGTGTTTCAGATCGACGTTCGCCTGATTCAGGTCCGTGTTGGTCCGAGCGATTTCCCGGCGTGCCTTTGATTGCTGCATGCCAAACAGAGTCGACAGCAATGCGATGCAGACTAACGCACCAATCGCCAAAGCACTCGCGACGGCCAGAGCCGGGTTGCGGCGACACCATCGCCAGAAACGCTCGGCCCTTCCCACCGGACGAGCAAGGATTGGCCTACCGTCGAGATATCGCCGCAAGTCGGCGCCCAATTCGTCCGCTTCCACGAATCGGTGTCCCGGACTTTTCGCCATGGCCTTCAGACAGATTGTCTCAAGGTCACGGGGGATGCGGTCGTTCAGACGGCGCGGCGGGCGAGGCTCGTCGTTCAGCACTTGGTGTAAGAGCATTCTCGCGTTGCCGCGAAACGGTCGTTCCCCGGTGAGTAGCTCGTACAGGACTACGCCCAGACTGTACACGTCGCTGCGGGCATCCACGGCGGCGGATTCCGCGGCCGCTTGTTCGGGTGACATGTAGGCAGGCGTGCCCACGATCTGTCCTTCGACGGTAACGACCACGTCGCCTGCCGTGTCTCGAGCCAGACCGAAATCGGTGACGTGTGGGCGGTCTTCCGTGTCGATAAGAATGTTCGATGGTTTGACGTCGCGGTGGACCACTTGCTGCGAGTGGGCGTAGTGAAGCGCGTCTGCCACTTCCGCGACCCACTGCGCCGCGCGGCGATGGGAGACGCTTTGCCGCTCGATACGATCGGCAAGCGTTTCGCCTTCGATGTATTCACTGACGATGTATGTCAGGTCTCTTTCGTGGGCGATTTCATGGACCGGTACGATGTTCGGATGCGCAAGACGAGCCGCGCTGCGGGCTTCCGTCAGGAACCGTTGTTCTTCGTCCGCAGAAGAAAACGCCGTTGCGCGGGGCAGTTTCAATGCGACCAGCCGCGCCAACTCGGCATCGCGGGCCTTGTAGACCGTGCCGAAACTGCCGCTGCCGAGAACTTCCAGCAATTGAAACTTGCCCAACGTCCGCGGCAACTGCAAACTGGCGGCGCCGGCCGCGACCGGCGCCAACTGGCACGCCTCGCCACACTGTGGGCATGTCACTTTCTCGCAATCAGTCTTCTCGATATCGACGGGGTTCCCGCAATTTGGACATTGGATGCGAGCGGAGAAATCGGTCAGGCCAGATGCAAGACTGTTGACCGTGTCGACCAGCGATGCGTCTTGTCCGAGGCGTCGGTCGAGATCCCTCGCGAAAAGCACCATTTCGTCCGGAAGCGTGCCGTCCGGTCCGGCCAATTCCGGAAACTTGGACGCATAATCCTCCAGAGACCGCGACTCGCCGCTCGCGTAGCGGTATTCAAGATCAATCCGCACAAGTTCCTTTAGCAGCGCGCCTCGCCGGTCGCCGGCAGCGTCGCCGAGAAAGTCGCTCAAACAAGCCGGCGGCGATTCGTTCCAGGCGGCCTCGAAGCTGTCGGCCAGTTGATCGATCCATTCCTTGAGCTGCAGCTCTTTCGATTGCTCGTGATGGTCGGAGGAAGCAGTCATGGGTTGTTGTGTCAATCTTGGCGGAAAGCGAACCAGCCAATAACGACCACCGCCAACACGACGGCCCAGCCCCATCCGCAATCAGGGTCTTCTGCTTTCTCGATAGATGCTACGTTCGCCGGTGGGCTGTCGATTATCGTAACCCGATTCTCGTCTTTGGATTCGTCTTCAGGGACGATCGGCGGGACAAAGCCTCTGCCCGTTTTGGGCGGTGGCGGCGGAACAGCGCGTCGGTCATGTATCGAAGGTCCCGATTGGCGTGTGCGGGTTGGGATTTCAGGTTGAACACTGGAAACGCTCGGCAAGCTCGATTCGAGCGTGATCTTGCCCACTTGGGGCGTCGGTCCGCCGCCGAACGACGTTCCTAACGATCCCAGCCCGGCCCCCAAGTTGCCCGGCGCGCGGTAGGACGATCCAGGGCCAGCAATGGGCCGAAACTGCGCTCGGGTCGTACTGGCGCAGACGCAAATGGCGACGATGGAAAGAGTTACGAGAAAACTGCCGTTGCGAGTCATCGTTATCCCTCCTGTTGGGCTGGAAGATATCCATGGCCAGTGGTTTCGCAAGCCGAAGCTCGGCTTCACAGAAGGAATCAACCGCGACGTCAAAATGCCGACACTGATTTCGAGATTTCCTATATCACATTCTGCATCACCCTCGTCCCACGTACAACTGTTGATGCGGCAGCACGATTGCCTCGAGCATTTCCACCTCCGGCGGCAGACTGGCCATCAACAACGCCACCTCGGCGATCGACTCGACGCTCATCATCGGCTCGGCATCTAAGGGCGAGTCAGTGTTTCGACGCTCGATAGACACATTGCCCGGATGCAGGCAGCAGCAGGTGATGCCGTGTTCTCGACCTTCCAACGCCGTGACTTGCGTCAAGCCCCACAGACCGTGCTTCGAGGTCGAGTAGGGCGCAGAGTGCGGCCGAACGCGCTGGGCGGATATCGATCCGACGTTGATGATCCGTCCCTGCTGTTGCCGTTTCATGATTCGCATCGCAGCCTGGGTACACAGAAATGGCGCTCGCAGATTCGTAGCCATCACACGGTCCCAGGCTTCGACCGACAATTCATCGATGGGCCCGCCGTCGAATGCTCCAGCATTGTTTACAAGAATGTCGAGCCTCCCGAATCGTTCCATTGCCGCGGCGAATAACGCCTCGACATTCGCCGGTTCGGCCACGTCGGCCCTTTGCGCCATGACTTCGCCCCCCAGGGCGCCCATTTCGGTGGCCGCGTCGTCCAGTGCAGCTTCACCTCGCGCAGTCAGCACCACCGTCGCCCCCTCGGTCGCCAGCGCACGAGCAATCGCCCGGCCAATGCCTCGACTGGCCCCGGTGACCAACGCAACTCGTTCGTCAAGTTTTCCCATCGAAACCAATCTCCGTCAAATTTGGTCTAATAGTATGCATCAGTGCGTTTGGCGCGTCGGATGCGATGCCACAACGCCTCAGGTGAATAGTATGAGGGCTTATCACCGATATTCCTACCGTTGTTACTGGCTCGTCCCTGGCGTCTATGGTCAGCAGCCGGACGGTGGCACTCATGTTGTTCCTGTGATCCGCAAGCGAATGAGGACCATTAGCTTTTCCCTCCACGACGGGGTATACTTTCCCGGACGAATCGCGAAGCGGAGCAAGCGATGGCGGTTACGCTGAAGAAATTCACCGAAGACCTGATTGCCAGCGGACTTATGACCGCCGAAGACCTGCGTGAATTCCGCGCGCAGCTTCCGCCCGAGAGCCGCCACCTGTCGGCCGACGCGTTGGCCCGCGAGCTGGTGCGATTCGGCAAATTGACTAGCTATCAAGCCGCCCGAATCTGTGAAGGCAGGCCCGAAGGGCTGATCCTGGGCAAGAACGTCATCGTGGACCGCATCGGCTCGGGTGGCATGGGCGAAGTGTTCAAGGCCGAGCATCAACGAATGAAGCGGCCGGTCGTTGTCAAGGTGCTCCACGCCGAACACACCAAGTCCGAGGTGGCGCTGAGGCGATTCCAGCGCGAAGTCGAAGCCGTTGCCAGGCTGGCGCATCCCAATATCGTCACGGCCTTCGATGCCGATGAAGAGAACGGCATCTATTACCTGGTGATGGAATATATCGACGGCGACGATCTGGGCTTGATCATCAGCCGCGATGGGCCGTTTGATATCGAAAAGGCGTTGGACTACGCCATCCAAGCAGCTCAAGGAATCGCGTTTGCCCATTCGCAAGGCATCATCCATCGCGACATCAAACCCAGCAACCTACTGTTGGATAAGGCCGGAGTCGTCAAAGTGCTGGACATGGGCTTGGCCCGGTTTGACAGCCCGTTGGCCGAAGGGGCCGTGGCGGAGAGCGGCGACAACGAGATTACGCAGGCGAATCAGATCGTCGGTACGGTCGACTACATGTCGCCCGAGCAGGCAGACAATTCGGGGGACGTCGATCACCGCGCCGACATCTATGGTTTCGGGTGCACCCTTTTCCGGCTGATCACGGGGCGGGCTCCCTACCGCGGCGATTCAGCGATCAAGAAGCTGATCGCCCACCGTGCGGCCCCGATACCGTCGATGCTGGCTGCCCGCCCGGAGACGCCTGAGCGGCTGGACCGGACCTACCAGCGAATGATGGCCAAATCTCCGGACGAACGCTACGCCTCGATGGACGAGGTCATTCGCGAGTTGGAGGCTTGCCTCGAGGAATTGCGAGTCCAGCGAGGGGTGCCGGCGGGAGGCAAACTCGGGACGTTCCTGCGACCGAAAGGTGCGACGGACTTACACGGCGAGACAACCAAAGCTCTCCAGGTGACCGAAGACACGGATATGACCGTCGGGCCGGATGGAGTGCCCAGCCGCAAGCAGCGATCCGAACCGGCCGTTGGCCTTGACTTGGGGACGACGTATTCGGCAATTGCACACCTGGACGATTCGGGACGACCGCAGACGTTGAACAATGCGGAAGGAGACAATACGACACCCAGCGTGGTGCTTTTTGACGGCGAAGACATCGTGGTCGGAAAGGAAGCCATCAAAGCGATGGCCACCGACATGGACGACGTGGCCGAGTGCGCGAAACGTGATCTGGGACTTCGCTTTTTTCACAAGGAATTCTCGGGCCGCTCTTATCCACCCGAAGCCTTTCAGGCTTGGATTCTGAACAAGCTTCGCGACGATGCACAGAACACGATCGGCCGTTTTGAAAAAGTGGTGATCACGGTCCCGGCCTATTTCGACGAGGTCCGGCGCAAGGCCACGCAGGATGCAGGCTACATGGCCGGCTTCGACGTGCTGGACATTATCAACGAACCGACCGCGGCGGCCATTGCCTACGGCCACCAGCGAGGTTACCTCCATCCGGAGAGCAATTGCGGCGAGCCGAAGACGATCCTGGTTTACGATTTGGGTGGCGGCACGTTCGACGTTACGGTGATGGAAATTGGCGGCGTCGATTTCAAGACGTTAGCCACCGACGGCGACGTTCGTTTGGGAGGACGCGACTGGGACCAACGATTGGTGGATTTCGTGGCCGAGGAATTTATCCGTATGCACGGCCTGGATCCCCGCGAAGATCCGAACACGTTGGGCCGTCTATTGCGCGAATGCGAAGATGCAAAACGCACGCTCTCGGCCCGCAGCCGAGCCCACATCGTCTGCGACTACCAAGGTCATGCAGCGCGAGTCGCGATTTCACGCCAGCAATTCGAGGAGATGACCCAAGATCTACTGGATCGGACGGCCTTCACCACGGAACAGACGATTCGTGCGGCCGGGCTGGAGTGGTCGTATATCGATCGCGTGTTGCTGGTAGGCGGCTCGACGCGCATGCCGGCCGTCGTCGAAATGCTGAAGTCGCGATTCGGCGGAGCCCTGGACTGTTCGGTCTCGCCGGACGAAGCAGTTGCACACGGCGCTGCGATTCGCGCAGCGTGGTTGTTGGACAAAGCTGCCGGGAAGCCTCAGCGATTCGCGATCAAGAACGTCAATTCGCACAGTCTGGGAGTCGCGGCGGTCGATCCGCACACGAAACGCAAGCAGACGGCCGTGGTCATACCTCGCAACACGTCGCTGCCGGTTGCGGGCAAGCGAGTTTTTACCACAAGCAAGGACGGTCAACGATCCGTGTTGGTCCAGATCGTCGAGGGGGAAAGCGACTCGCCGGATGATTGCGTCCAGATTGGCCGTTGCACGGTGCGTAATCTGCCACCGAATCTGCCAGCTCGCACACCCGTCGAGGTCCGATTTCAATACGAGGAGAATGGCCGTCTGATGGTGCGAGTCCGCATCGTGGGGACGAGCACCAACCTGCGACATGAAATCACGCGCGAAAACACGCTCACCCAGAAGCAGTTGAATACGTGGCGCGAGCGAATTTCCGGCCTGCCTCCGACTGAAGAGGAATCGTCGGACACGTCCAAGTCCACCGAACTGCTGCAGTCCGGATCGAGTGATCGCTAGTACCTCGCGACTCTTGTTTTTGTAGGTTGGGCATTCCTGCCCGACCCCAAGCAGACGGGCAGGAATGCCCATCCTACTAACAATTTCAAACGTCATGAGGTACTGGTGGCCTTTCAATGTTCGCCGTCCCACCAATAGGCATAAACGGCCCACCGCGGCGGGCATCACCAACGCAACCCCAAGATTCGGCTCTAGCATTGTCTATGTGCTGGCTGTTAAAATAGAGGATTCGCGATTCCAACGCCTGGAGTATGACATGACGACCGTTTCCTGTCCCAAGTGCGGTGACGAAGTGGCCTTGCCAGCCGGCGCCAGTCCCAAGGCCACAGTGCGCTGTCCCCTTTGTCAGGACGAGTTTCTCCTGTCCGAAGTCCTTGATGCCATGCCACCCTTGTTGATCGTGGTGGACGATCCGGAAGCGGCCCAGTCCCGGATCGCCGGGGTACCCGCTTTTGGGCTGGCGACCGAGGGCGTGGACGACGAAGAACTGAGACTCGCGGGTGCCGAACCCGTCTCAGTGAGGCCGTCATTTGGTATCGAATCCAGCGTCGCCCCTTCGACCGCCGCCGGTCCTTCGACGCGAAAGCGCCGCGCGGCACCGCGCCCCAAGAAGAAGAGAAGTCCGGTAATGGAAATCGTCAAGGTCGTGCTGGGCGGCATCGCCGGATTGACGATCGCCCAGTTGATCTTGTGGTGGGGTTTCAAGAAGGATCCATTGACTCTTGCCCCGAAGTTGGGAGGCGTAGCACCGTGGATCTTGCCGGAGAAGTTCCGCGGCGAGGGCAACCAGGAAGGCGAAGGCTTTAAGATGCCAGACGGGCTGGTACCTGCAAAGCCGGGTGCGACTCCAGGAAAGCAAGGTGGGTTGCCGACGCGCGGCGCGTTCCTCGACCCGAACAGCGGCGGACCTGCCGGCGGCTTCAACCAAACCAAGAAGCCTGGAAACAAGCCAAAGACACCACCTTCCGGCGGACGCGACGCAGTGGCAGATGCCGGCACATCGAGTGATATCTCCAAAGCCATACCCACGCTACTCCCCGACGATCCACTCGACTTGCCGGACGTGGACCCGAAACCAACCGACCTTGGCGGTGATCTCGTGGGAGATTTGTCGATCGATTTGGACCCACTGAAGATGCTGGACCCGGTGGCCTCGCCCGAGCCGAAGGACTCGTCGACCGAATTGACGGAACCTGCACGGTTTGTCAACGCGCCGGTGGTGACTGCTGACGAGTCGAAGGAAGCCATCGAGGACGCACAGGCGATTTCTAATGCCTGGAACTTGGCAGACGACGCCGATTCGATAGAACTGCTCCGTCAAACATATCGTACGTTGGCCGGACTGGGCGAAGCCATTACTTTCGCCGCGCCGGACATCCAACCGGACGAGACGGCAGTAGCCAGTCTGTTGAAGTCGCTGGCCGACGACGAAAAGAAACTTGCCAATCTCGGCAAGGCGGGTGAAATGTGGCTGCGATCCACGCGAGACAGCACGGGCGTAATGCTGCGAGGCGTCGTGAAGAGTATCGAACGAAAGGGCGATTTGTACGAGACCCAATTGGCCCTGCCTTCTGGTGGCGACCCCATCTCGCTCTACAGCGACGCGGATCCTGCCGGCGTCTACCGCGTCGATTCCGACGTACTCGTCTTGGGGGCTTTCATCGAAGATCCGGCGGCCAATCTGACGGGCTACGAAGGCGATCTCGAATCGATCGTATGGAGCCGGCTCTCGGTGGTGATCCCATAGTTGCGCTAGGAGTCCGGTTCGGCAACTTCGGTGCGTTGTGCGCACATGTTGGAGTTCACGCTTTAGCGTGTTTTCGAAGACATGCTAAAGCGTGAACTCCAACTATGGTAGTCGCCCCGGGCCGCGTTCCGCGTCTTGTCATCTCCCCTGGGCCTTGAAATTGGCCTCGACTTGAGGCAATCAGATAGCCGAAACCAATTTTTGACAGGTTTCCTGCGGCCGTTTAGACTATGTTAGAGGGGGGGAGGGGTGTGCGCAATTCGCTGCGCAGGCAACGGATTCAACATTCCTGCCGCTTCCGACCGGATCGTGCTGCGAGCCGCCTTAGATTCGCAGTACCTACTCCTTGAACCGTTATCTTACGGAAAAACGTCATGTCCCGTACCACCGCTAAACCGCTCGCGTTGTTATTCCTTCTGTGCCTGGCCATGCCCGCGCGTGCCGAATATGGATTCGGCAGTCTGATTTCGCCGGACGAGGCGAGTCGCTTCGGCCTCAATCGGATGTGGTTCACTCAGGTGGAGTTGGACGTTGCGCGCGGCCGCATGACTCACATACAACATTTCATCAGTTCGACCGAAGGGTACACGGTTCACGAAGTCCAATACCAGGGCAAGAGCAAAGTGTTCTCGGAACGCGACGTGGACGCGTTTGGCGAGGCCGTGGGCGAAGAAGGGGCGAAGAAGCTAGCCGAGGAGTTTCTTGATGAAGTGAAAGTCCGGGAGATCTTCGACAAGCTGCAATTGCCCGTCCATGCGGAGGCTCAAGCTCGCCGTCTATACACCGTCTTCACGGACAGGAGAAACACGGTGCCCGAGGAGTTAACGGACGAAGAACGGCAAGAAGTGCAGACCAGGGCGCAGGAGGAGTTCACGACCGGCATGAGTGCCATCCTGACGCCCGAGCAGGACGCCAAATTCAAGCAACTGCAGGAGCAGGGAACCGAAGCCAAGCTCGAGACGAAGTGGGTGCCGGAGATCACGTTGTACGTGACCACCGACCGCGGGATGATCCATGCCATCGATGCCGAGACGGGACGTACGCGATGGGCCGTGGTGGTTGGCAGACGGGATTTCCCAACCGAGCGAGCCGGTGTAAGCGAGGATTGGGTGGCCGTGTTGAACGGTTCGGACCTGTATCTGATGAAGAGATCAGACGGCGAAATTGCGTGGAAGCGCCGAGTGAAAGGCGTACCCAGCGCCGGCCCGGCGATCACCGACACGTACGTCGTCGTACCGACCTTCAGCGGCCACATCGAACTGTATGACCTGATAGAAACAAGGACTCTTCCCGAGATCTACAGGTCAAACGGGCGTATCCTGATTCAACCCATCGTGACATCGCTGAGCGTCGCGTGGCCAACCGATCGCGGTTTCTTGTATGTTGCGCGGGCCAGCAGAAAGGGGATCCGTTATCGACTCGAAGCGCGAGACACGATCACATCAGCTCCTTCGTTCGCGCCCGGCCGGTTCTTCGCCTCGTCGATCGATGGCGACGTCTACTGTGTACACGAAACCACTGGCGAGGAGTACTGGCGATTCACGACGGGCGAGCCCATTAGCCAAACACCTGCCCCGGTTGGTGATCAACTGTACGTAGTCACAGACAAAGGAAATCTCTTCTGCCTGAAGCAGGAAACGGGCGAGGAGTTGTGGTGGACCGAGCGTATTAAACGCTTTGTCTCGGCCAGCAAGGATCGGTTGTACTGTCTGGGCTTTGCAGACCGCCTGGTCATTCTGGATGCGAAGACGGGTGGTCGGATCGCATCGATGGGGACCGAACTGTTGGACATCTTCTACCCGAATCTCCAGACCGACCGCATCATTGTGGCCACCAAGACAGGCGTGATTCAATGTCTGCGCGAGACACAGATGCAATGGCCGTTGTTGCACGCTGGCTTAGCCGAAGCCGAAAAGAAGGATCGGCCGGAGATCAAGCAAGAGGGGCTTGATGATGGCGGAGCCAAACCAGCCCCCAAGCAACCGAAACCGCCCGCGGTTGACCCATTTGGCGGCGGTGCCAATCCGTTTGGGGGTGGTGGAGGCACCGGTGCCGGTGCCGGCGCAGGTGCCAAGCCCAATCCCTTTGGCGGCGGAGGTGGCGCCGGTGCCGGTGCCAAGCCTGATCCCTTTGGTGGGGGTGGCGCCGATCCGTTCAAATAGCGCCAAACGCCTGAACAATTCTGCTTGCCGGCCTCGACTTGGTGACCTACTCTTCAGTAGGCAGGCTGGATACGCTTGCGCCCTGTCTTGAGTAGCGAACGCTGCTTTACGCTTCGGGCTCGACCGTCTCCCTCCTGGATGACAAAATCTTGACACCTTGATGGCGAGAAAAGCGTCTGATGAAACGAGTACTGAGATTTCTGAAGGAAGAAGATGGGCCGACGGCGCTGGAATACGCTTTCGTGATTTCGCTAATCCTCGTGGTTGCGATCGCGGGGATCACTTTCCTTGGCCAAGCCACAAACGACAGCATGGGCTCGTCGGCCGGCTCCATCAAGTAGGCCGTCGGCAAGTAGTCGTGTGCTTTCAGGGCAGCGCGATCGCGCCGCGTTTCTCGGGGGTTGGCTCTTCCTTGGCGTTCAGGATTGCTCGGGCTGCGACGCAGTTTCGTCTTTCAAGAATTGCGGTCCGGTGACGCCCATCGACAGGTAGATACTCATCAGCGACTCGACGCTCATGTCCACCGGACGCACGGAGTCGGCCGGAACGAAAATCAGCCCGCCGGTCATTGGGATGGGCGAGGTGGGTATGTAGACGATGTAGTAGTCGCGTCCTTCAATCGGATACCGGTCTGGCGTTGGCAGCAAAGCCAACAGCCCCGCACCGTTCTGCCCGCCGAGCACACAGTAGACGACACGCATCCCCTTCAACTCCGATTCGTCCTTTTTTTCCAGCAGTCCAATGATCTGGGTCGCCGCGCCGTAGACGCTGCCGGCGATGGGGATACTGCGGATGATCGGCGCGACCAGCTTGTTGAGCAGTCTGCGGAAGCCCATCTGCACGACGACGCCCAGAACGAAGATCGCGCCCAACACGAGAACGATGCCGATCAGGTAAGCCAAAATCTCGTTGTTGTCGGCAAAGAACGTCCCCATGGACCGGAGCCAGCCGCCGACAAGCGTCTCTGGGCCAATAAGCTCCTTGATGAAGCCCGCCACCCACCCGATCACGGCAACGGTGATGACCAGCGGCAGAATAGTGAACAATCCTGCCAGAAAGTAAGCGACAATGCGTTTCCAGAAACCCGTGAACAATCGCTTCATTGATGGTTCTCCTTGTCTTGTTCGCTGTGCGAGCCGCCGGCGAGAGGCCCCGTCCGCGGTACCGCGCTGACGATCCACGCGACCAGCACGGCTAGGTAGAACTGTCCCATAACGGACTGCATCCACGTCAGCGTCTGTGCCAGCGGAGTCTCGGGCACAATATCGCCGTACCCCAAAGTCGACATGGTCACAAAGCTGAAGTATGCGACCTGCGAGTAAGGTGTGATCGCCCCGGCGGCACGCGCATGCCTCTGGCTTGCCGCTAAACGAACGAATATGCCAATCCTCACTGGTAGCCGTATATCAACCGTGCTTGGCAATGAGTTGCACCACGTGAGCGGTCTTCGCGTCATCATGCAGAGGGGGGGTTCGTATGCGGACAGGGGAATCACTCGTTGTGGGTTCATTTGTCGGGCCATTGCTCGTCGGCTACGGCAAACCGCCGGTGGAGCACGAGCCAACGGTTCGGTCGGTCAAGATACCATGACAGCCAGAATGAACCAAACCCGTCTTCTCCTTGCTGTCACCCTGTTCGTGTTTCTTGACCCTGCGACTTGGTCGGGTTATGCTGTCGCTGGCGTAGGTCTCGATGGTCGTTCGCCGTGGGTAGGTGACTGGGAGACCGACGTACTTACGACCGCTTCCCGACTCCGGTTTTGAACACCAATTCAGCGAGTCCACAACGAATCCAAATGATCAGACACACGGTCTTGGCCAGTTTGTTTCTGCCTGTTCTCCTCGCCGCGGCCTCATTTGGCGCAAGCGAGACGCCGCCGCTTGGGCCGCCGTGGAAACGAAACTTCTACGACGCTCAGCAGGAAGCGTTACGAGGCGGCAAGCCCGTCTTCATCTATTTCACCAAGACGTACTGACCGCACTGCGTCGTTTTGGAGAAGCAGTTGCTTCCCTCCGCCGATCTAAAGCCCGCTTACGACAAGATCGTCTGGCTGTACGTGTACCGAGATTTCAGCAAGAGCGAGGCTGATCTCAAAGCGGAACGAATCAGCCTGAGATTTGGCCTGACAAGCTGGCCTCAGCTTATCCTGGTCGATCCGGAGAGCTTGCGAGTCCTGCGCCAAACAGGTCGGACGGTCACGTCGTTCCTTGCCGCAGTCGACTCGGCCGAGGTCAAGACACGTGAGTCTTCGACCGCGGTTGATCGCGTGAAGCAGGCCGACGCGAGGGCCATCCAGTTGGAGAGTGATTCTTCGGTTGCGCTGGCGAAGCAGTACTTGGACGACGAGGATATTGTCGTTCGTTATCGGGCCTTGAGTATTCTCGCGGAACAGGACCCGGAGTCGGTTGCGGCTCGTGCCGAACCGCTCTTGCAGGTACGAAACGATCCGTTTCGGTACGAAGTGTGCAAGGTTTTGTCGAAGACAGAAAACGCGGCAGCGAATTCAGCTCTCGAATCCCTGGTTCGCCGGCCGGCGTACAGCAACAACCCCAACGTCTTGCGGAGCCGAGCCGTCGCGGCACTTGCCGCCTGTGGCGACGTGGATTCCGTCGATGCCATTCGTCCGTTCGCGAAGGGCAGCTACCTGAACATGCTGACCAGAACCGCCGTCGATTCGCTCGCCGCCATCGCCAGCCGGCACCCGGAGGCGCGCGACCGCGTCCGTCAAATCCTGATCGAGGCGTACCCCGCGCCGCCGCCCGAGCCCAGCCAAACACACTTCCGTTACTGCCTAAGTCTCGCACGAAGGGTGCACTCGGCCCTTGAGAAAATCACAGGCGAGTCAAGAGCATTCCCCGATGTGTACGACTCTGCGGCCCGCGATAAACTGATGCAGAGTTGGCAAGAATAATCCGCATATCTCACGTAGCTCGGAACAAGGTCGCGCAAGTCGTTGCTCGATATTCTGAAGCCCTGCAAAGCTGACGAGGAAGTACGGCAGAAAGGCCGCCAGAGGCTCTAGTTCGGCCTCTGAGGGCCTTTTCAGCATTTGGTGGTGGCCAACGGGCCTGCTATCGCTGCTTTGTCGCCGATGCTTTTCTTCTTCCGATGGACGCCATCCCGAGTGCCTCCTTTATGTTGATGGGTCGGGTGAAGCCGGGGAGCTTCGCACAGATAGTGACGCGGAGACCGTGCGCAGGCTGTTGGTTGGTGAAACGGCCAGACGCCCAACCGCTGACAAACCCAGAGGCCACCCCGATTCGGCCGGCAAATGATACGGATGTCGTCCATCTTACTCCATCGTGGCAGTGCGATGGATCAGTGGATCACCTCAAGACCAAACGCAGCGTCACCCGTGTTTCCGGCAACAATCTCTTTCTTGGGCGTCAAATCCTTGTCACCTAGCCTCGACAGTCCACACGCAATTCTGTGCCTGCCGCATTGTGCCCCCCTCTCTGGGACGGTAGATTGATATGAGAGAATTCCACCTCGTCTACCCGCGGTAGGACATCCGCCATGTCAGGGACCCGCGATCCGTACTATGAATGGCTCGGCATTCCGCCGAAGGACCAGCCGGCGAATCATTACCGTTTGCTCGGCCTGGAGATCTTCGAAGAAAACAGGGACGTGATAGCGGCGGCGGCTGATCGGCAAATGAGTTTCGTCAAGAGCTATCAGTGTGGCGCGGACTCGGAGCTTAGCCAGCGCATTCTAAACGAACTTTCTGCCACTCGGCTTTGTCTGCTGAACCCGAAAAAGAAAGCGGCCTACGACGACCAGTTGAAGTCCGAACTGCAGCCCCTGGTTGCGGAGGAGAACATCCGGGCCACGGCGACCGATGGACCGGCACCACGGATCAGGCACGAGCAAGAGCCACCCAGCCGTACGCCTGCGCATCGAGCACTGTTAGCGACGCCCCTACCGTCCCGAATAATGGTCATTGCGATTTGCACGGGGCTGGTATGCCTGCTGGCTGGTGTGGCCGTCAGTTTCCTCCTGATCCGAACCCTGGTAAACCGCTCGCCGAGTGACGAGAGTGTCGCACAGAACCGCGAGGAGAAACCCGCCGAGAATGATATCGGCCCCGAGGCCGCTATTCCCGACATTGGCCGCGTAACGGACGGTAAAGGCGAAGGAAACGAGCCCCTTTTGGAGGAGACACCGGCCGTCGGTGAACGCCCGCTGCAGCCCACGACTGGACCCGTTGTCGAGAGCGAGCCACCTGCGCCGCAAACGACGGATCCGGAACATCTCGCAGGCACATCGGCGCCGACTGAGGATGTCGAATCGACCGAGTCGATGCTAGAGCCCCCGGCTGCTGCGCCGATTCCTTCGGAAAAAGAGATAACCGAACCTGACGAAACGGCATCGTTGCCCATGGAGCCGGAGCCGACGACGAATCTCGTGGACCTGCCCAAACGACGGCAAGTCCCGGATTTAGATTCGCGGCAGCGGACTAAGAACGAAATCACTGAACTTTACGGTCTCGCCGCAGACACCTTGCCAAGCAAGAAGAAGCAACTGTGCAAAGAGTTTATGGAACTCGCACGTGACCCAAAAGAAACAGAGGGCAGGCGTTTCGTCTTTCTCGATCTCTCTGCACAACTGGCGCGCGATACGGGTGATGCCGTGGCAATGCTCGAAGCCGTGGAAGAGATCGGTCAGAACTACGACGTGCGCACAGCCGATGTCAAGGCCAACATGCTGGTCCAGTTGCTTGGGACTGCCGAGGACCAGACTCGGGTCATGACGTTCCTCAAGACTTCTCAGGATGTCGTTTGCGATGCCGTCAAGGCTGATGACTTTGACGCGGCCAATCGGCTGTCAACGGTCGCAGTCGGCTTGTGCGACCGGCAGGTGGGCGGGAAGGAATTCCGCCAAGGAATTCGAGACCTTTGCACGGAAGTCGAAAGGCTGCGAGTCGAGTACGAACTCGTGGAGAAGGCGCAGAGTGAGCTCGAACGAGACGACGCCAATCCGGACGCCCGTTGGACGGTCGGCCGTTGGTTCTGCTTCATCAAGAATGACTGGGACCGCGGTCTGGGCTATCTCGCGAGCGCCAACGATGCGTCGATCCGAGAAATCGCCCATCGTGAACTGCAAGGTGTTTCGGTGGACGCGGCCGAGCGAATCGCATTGGCCAATTCGTGGTGGAACGTCGCGCAGAATGTGGACGAAGACATCAGACATGGAGTGCTGCTTCGCGCGCGCCATTGGTACACCCAAATCGATCGAAACTCCTTGAGCGGATTCGAACAAGACAAGACGGACCAGCGCGTTGCGAGAATCGATGAACTCGTCGGCGAACTTAGGCCGGGTTGCCTTGCCCTGCTTGATGGACCGAACGCGACGCCAATCAGCGACCCAAGCCCAGGGGCCACGCCTGAGGAGGTTCCAACGTTATTCGCACGAGGACTGGCCGCCGCGTTGAAGGATCGCGATTATCAACTCGCCGAACGTCTGTTCGGTCGTTGCGTGGATTTGGACCCAAATCTTGTCCCAGCGTTGAACAACCGCGCGCTGGCAAGTCTGCGCGGCGGGAACGCACGGCAAGCGATTCATCTCTGGGAGACTGCGTGCAATTTGGCTCCAAAGACAGACGCGATTGCCCACAATCTTTCGTTGCTGTCGCGGTTGGCCGGCCGTGGACACATCAATCTCCATTCGGCAACTCGAAAAAGTCTCGATGCTCTTGCTACCCAAGCAGGGACGCAGACGGGGACGCGCAGTTCATCTTTCGGCTTTCGGTACATGCCTATCGACGGTAGCCAGGGGGCGTCCGGTCAATACAATGACACGGCATGCATCCACTGCACCGGACTGGGCCACGTGCCGTGCCCTGCTCGCGGTTGTTCCCGTGGTACGGTGGGAAGCACACGAAACGAAGTCGCAGGACGCAACCCAGTCACAGGTCAAGCAATCGTCAAGATCGTCCCGATCCGTGTACCATGCGGCAATTGCCGAGGTCAAGGACATGTGGATTGCCCGCACTGTAGCAATGGCACGATGGGAAGGACTCCCTAGCGGGCCGTGCACAATCTCTTGCCGGCAATGCCCGCAGAGCTTCCCCAACCCGGGTCGTCCGCTGTTGATGAAGCTGTTACGGGCGACCCAACTTCTCTACCTTGTCGTCAATATCGAAGCGATTGAACTCGCGAGCCGGATCGGCCGATATAGCTCTGGTTCACCCAGAGCGAAAGGACTCCGATGGCCGACATCATTCGCATTCAGGACCTGAAAGCTGAAGAAATCGCTGCGATTCTGGCATCCAAAGGCCGTCGCTTGTCAAAGGACCAAGAGGCCGCCGTTCGCGACTGCGTCAGCGAGATCAGCAACATCAAGCGGGCTTACGACACCCTGGATACGCTCGGCAAGTTGAACGAAGCCGCCTGAGCTTGCCTTCGTGGAATGGCCTTCCCGCCAGCCAGGCAACGTTGCCACTACTTTCGCTTTGCCGTCTTACGGTAACCCGAAGCGTAAGCGAGGGAAGACGCCGAATTCCTCGCTTACGCTTCGGGTTACGACAAATGTGATTCCGCACTTCTCACACCCTGCCTGCCGTTTGGTCTCTGTGGTCGCGCGTAGCCGTGATTGTTCCTGGCTGTTGTTACAAGCTTGTTACGCGACCTGGTGACGCCATCTCTCATGCCGTTGAAGTACAATAGCGGTAGGGTATGCCGTAGAAAACCCCGCGTCGTTGTTAGTTCCGTTCTTGGGAGGTCTTATTATGAACACGCCGATGAAGTCCTTTGTTCTGATCGTCAGTTCCGTCGCTCTGTTGCTTGTGGCATTGGCAACGCCGAACGCAGCGTCGGCGCAACCGACTACCGAGGTTGGAAAGGTGACCACGGTCACGTTGTACCGCGGACAAGCGCTGGTTACTCGCGAGATTCCATTGAAGGCCGGCCAGGGTGCGATTGAGATTGTGGTTGGCGACCTTCCGGAACGGGTTGTTTCAGACAGCCTGTTCGCCGAAGGCAGCCCAGGCATCGACGTGCGCGCCGTGCGTTTCCGCAGCCAAGCCGTGGGCGAGGAGCCTCGCGAGGAAGTGCGCAAGCTGGACGAGGCCATCAAAGAGGCCAACGAGAAGGCGGAGCTTCTTCGAAAGACGCAAGAACTACTTGGCAAACAGACGACGTATCTCGACCAACTAGAAGGATTCGTGGCTCCAACGGCCAAGACAGAACTATCGAAGGGCGTGTTGGACGCCGAAGCGTTGGAGAAAATCACCACGTTCAGTTTCCAAAAACGCGAAGAGATCCTCACGAAACAGGTGGAGAATGAGAAGGAAACGAAAGCACTGGAAGAACAGCTTTCGCTCTTGCAGCGTAAACGGGCAGAGCTGACCGACGGGTCATCCCACAATGCGCGGGAGGCGGTTGTCTTTGTCGAGAAAGAAGCCGATGCTCCCGAGTCGATTTCGCTGAGTTACCTTGTGGAAAGCTGCGGTTGGTCTCCCAGCTATACGTTCCGTGCCGGTGCCGACCGCGCGGAGGTAGCGGTGGAGTGCAACGCACTTATTCACCAAATGACCGGCGAGGATTGGGGCGGAGTTGAACTGACGCTTTCCACGGCTTCGCCGGCGATCAGTGCCGCCGCCCCAGGGTTGGCTCCTTTCCCGGTCTCCTTGAAATCGACGGGCGAGCAGCAGGGCGAGCAGCAAGCCCAGCAAGCTAAACAGGCCGATCTGGCCGTGCAGGCCAAGTCGATCCGGACCCGCCAGCAATCGGCAATCATGGGGTTCCAGAACACGCTGGACTTGACCTCGAACATCGGTGCCAACTGGGATGTCAACGCCGCGGCCAACGACTTTCAGAGCCTAGAGCTGGTGAACCCCAGGGCGGCCTTGCAGGCCTTGAAACTGGATTCCGAAGGTCCCGATGACGGACCCAGTTTGAGCTACCGCCTCGCCGCGCCGGTCAGTTTGGCCAGCCGGTCGGACCAACAAATGGTCCGTATCCTTCAGACCAATTTGGCAAGCACGTTCCATCACATTGCCACGCCCGTGTTGACCAGCTATGTCTACCGCGAAGCCAAGCTGACGAACACCAGCGAGGAGGATATGCTGGGCGGCCCGATCACGGTGTACTTGAACGGCAGCTTCGTCGGGCGCGGCGAGATACCTACGGTGGCTCGCGGACAGACGTTTGTCGTGGGCTTTGGCGCCGATCCGCAGTTGCGGGCGCGCCGCGAACTGGCGGACAGGACCGACTCCGTGCAAGGCGGCAACCGCGAATTGAGCTTCCAGTACCGTTTGGTCGTCGAGAACTACAAGGACCAGCCGGTCAACGTTTCCGTGTTCGACCGTCTGCCCCACACCGAGCGCGCGGCGGACGTGCGCATCAACTTGGACGAGTTGGAGGATGCGTTGAGCGACGACAAGTTGTACTTGCGACGCGAACGCCCGAAAGGCATTGTGCGCTGGGACATCGAAGTGGCGGCGAATGCCATGGGCGAGAACGCGCGACTGATCGAGTACGGTTATACGGTTGAATTCGACCGCAGTTTCCAGCTAACCGCAGCCGCGAGCGACTCGCCGGAGCAGCGGCAGGAGTTCGAGCAGTTACAGCGCGCTCGGCTCACGCAGTAGCAGGCGGAGAACCGGATACGGTAGCCGATCTCCGAAAAACCCGCGGGACTTGGGAGTCCGTCCCCAAACCGCGGATGAACGTGGAGGTCCTGTCATCAGCCTCATGCCAAGCCGCTGGCTTGACGCCAGCGGTCCATGACTTTCGGCCTAGCACCACGAGATTCACCCCACTTGCCAAATGCCACCGAACTTGTTTCGGTGGATTGTTACCTCGGGCCGACGAGGCGAGGCACCTCCGAGATGAACTCGGGAGCATCCGACAGCGGCCCACGTGCCGCCGGTTATAGGCCCAAAGTCACGAACCGCCGGCATTAAGCACGGCGGCTTGATGCCAAAGTTGGCAACGGCGAACGGCAAACGCTACGCCGTCGCCTTTTGGATCATCTCCAAGGTCTCGTCAATCTGCTTCGTGCTGGTGAAGCCGATGGTGAAGGCATCGACGGCTCCCAGGTCGAAGATGTACTTCAGCGATTCGAACCGTTTCTCGGCACTGTCGTAGCCGTCCTCGCCAAAGATTTTCATGCCCAACACGCCGTGACCACGTTCGTGCATCTTCTTGATCTGCGCCGATACGTCTTCCGGCTTGCCGTCCATCTTGACGCCGAACGGGTTGATGCGTACCAGATGGACGTCGATCCAGTCGCAATCGGACGACGTGACCAGCGGGTCGAAACCATGACATGACACACCAACGGCACGGACTCGGCCTTTTTCCTTTGCCTCGTACAACACATCCATCACCGGCCGCATGTCCGTCTCCCACTCGCCTTTGGTCATGCAGTGCATCAGCAGTGTATCCAGGTGAGGCACCTGGAGTTCTCGGCGGAAACGCTCGATGTCCACTTTGGCCACTTCGGGATGCTTGGCGCGGGTTTTGGTTTGGATGAAGTATTTGTCGTTGGAGATGCCTTCCAATGCCTTGCTGACCAGGTAATGCGCACGGTACGCATCGGCGGTGTCGATGTAGCGAACGCCGCAGTCTAATGCGTAGCGGACCATCTTGGTGAATTCGGTTTCGCCCATGTCCCGTTGTTCACGGCCGCCACGCGTACCGGTACCGAGGCCCAGAACGGATGTCTTGATATCCGTCTTACCGAGTGTTACCACGTCGGTGCCACAAGTGACTTTCGATTTCTTTTCGTCGGCAGCAAAGCCGAACCGTCCGGTCAATGCAGCCGCTCCGGCGGCGGCCGTTCCCGCGAGGAATCCGCGACGTGAGATTCTTGACATGGTGAGGTCCTTTCGAGCTTGCGATATGGTAGTCTGAGGGCTTGCCGTCATGATCGGCAATTGGTCCATCTGATCCGCAAGAGCATTGTGAGAAAAAATGGGCCGTCTGTCAAAGTCTTGATACATTCGGATCTTCAGACACTATTGTCGTCGTCGGAGGTCGATCCACTACAAGAACGATGGAATAGAACATGACACGATATCTTGGTTGCTTTTTACTGGTCAGTTGCATCATGACAGAACCAACTGTTGCTGCCGACAACGCCTCCCGCGGCAATCGAACGCCGATGGCTGGTTACGATCGCCCCGGCGCGAATCCGAAGCAGAGCCGATCGGTTGTGCTTGCGAAACACGGTATGGTTGCTACCAGCCATCCATTGGCGGCCGAGGCTGGATTGGACGTATTGAAGGCTGGCGGTAACGCAGTGGATGCCGCCATCGCAGTCAACGCGATGCTGGGTGTGGTCGAGCCCATGAGTTGCGGAATCGGCGGAGATCTGTTTGCCATCTATTGGGACAGCAAGACGCAAGAGCTGTACGGACTGAATGCCAGCGGTCGCAGCCCATATCGGTTGACGCGCCAGGTATTCAAGGAACGGGGCATGGACAGAATTCCCTTCGAAGGGCCCTTGTCCTGGTCCGTGCCCGGCTGCGTAAGCGGCTGGGAGGCGTTACAGCAACGGTTTGGATCGCGTCCGCTTTCGGATCTGCTTGAACCCTCGATCCAAACGGCGGAAGAAGGATTTCCTGTCACCGAGGTCATCGCCGGCTATTGGCGGGGCGGCGAGAGAAGTCTGCGCAAGTGGTCGGATTCGGCGGCGACGTATCTGATCGACGGCCAACGCGCCCCGCGTTATGGAGGGATGTTCCGCAATCCGCGACTGGCGGCTTCGTATCGGCAGATCGCGGAAAAGGGCGCAAACACGTTTTACCAAGGCGATATTGCGGAGAAAATCGTCGCGTTCAGCGAGTCCAATGGTGGATTCCTCTCACTACGAGATTTTGCCGATCATGCGTGCGAATGGGTCGAGCCGGTGTCGACCAACTACCGAGGCTACGACGTGTGGGAGTTGCCGCCGAACGGCCAAGGGATTGCGGCGCTTCAGATGCTGAATGTTCTGGAGCAGTACGACTTGCGACGGCTGGGGTCGGGGCATCCCGAGTACGTGCATTTGTTGGTGGAGGCCAAGAAGCTGGCATTTGCCGACCGAGCCAAATTCTATGCCGATCCGGCGTTTGGCGATCTGCCGATTGAAGAGTTGATATCCAAGGAGTACGGGCGACAGCGAGCAAAGCGGATCGACTCGGCGAAGGCTGCAACGGATGTTCCGCCCGGTGATCCCAAACTGAATCATGGGGATACCGTCTACTTGACGGTGGTCGACAAGCACCGCAATTGCTGCTCGCTGATTCAGAGCATTTTCTACGGCTTCGGCTCGAACGTGACGCCCGGCGATGTGGGTTTCGTGATGCAGAACCGTGGTGCGTTGTTTGCATTGGACGAAAATCACTTGAATCGCCTGGAGCCGCACAAGCGACCGTTTCACACGATCATTCCGGCGATGGTCACCAAGGACGGTAAGCCGTGGTTCTGCTTCGGCGTGATGGGCGGCGACATGCAGCCGCAAGGCCATGTCCAAGTCCTGGTTAACTTGATCGATTTTGGCATGAACGTTCAGGCCGCTGGCGATGCCGCGCGGGTGCGTCACGTGGGCAGCGCCACGCCGACCGGCCAATCGGCCTCGGGCGCGGGGACGGTGCAAGTCGAAACCGGCATCTCGGACGAAGCCATCGAAGCGTTGCGTGCGAAGGGGCATCACGTCGTACGATCACGCGGTGCGTTCGGCGGGTACCAGGGAATTCTCATCGATTGGGACAACGGAGTCCTGCGCGGCGCGACCGAACCGCGCAAAGACGGCGCGGCTGTTGGGTACTAGGCTACTCGGGCCAACATGTCTTCAATACTGTCCACGCGCGGTACCACGACGACTTCGCCTTCGGTAACCGTGAAACCACGGGCTCGGTCTTTCTCCAGATCGAAGCCGATCTCTGCATGCGGCGGGATTCTGACTCCCTTTTCGACAATCGCTCGCTGGATCCTTGCATGCCGGCCCACGTCGACGCCCTCGAACAGGATGGAATCCCTAACGAACGAGTAGCTGTTGATGCGCGCGCATGGGCCGAGAATACTGCCCGTGACCGTGCCACCGGACACGATGCACCCTGGACAAACCAAGCTGTCCAGCGCCCGGCCTTGCCGATTTCCGTCCTCGCCACCGCCAAACACGAACTTGGGCGGCGGAAGTACGCGCTGGTAAGTCCGGATCGGCCATTTGTCATCGTATAGATTCAGTTGCGGTGATACGGATACCAGATCCACGTTTGCCTCGTAGTACGCATCCAGCGTACCTACATCGCGCCAATATGCGTCGTCCTTAGAATTCTCGTCGCGAAACGGAAATGCGTAAACGCGAAGCGATTTGATGATCGACGGGATGATGTCCCTGCCGAAATCGTGGCTGCTCTTCTTCCGGTTAGCGTCCTCCAGCAGTTGCTCGAACAAAAACCGGGCGGTGAAGACGTAGATGCCCATCGAAGCCAGACAATGTCCATTGTCCTCGGGAACCGTCTTGGGCGTGCGCGGCTTTTCCTCGAACCCCACTACGCGACTGTTCTCGTCGGTCTCCATGATGCCGAACTGGCTGGCGGACTCGGCCTCCACGCGCAGGACCCCGATGGTCAGGTCCGCATTCCTCTCTTTGTGAAAGTCGACCATCGCACAGTAATCCATCTTGTAGATGTGATCGCCCGCGAGAACTACAACGTACTCGGGTTTCTCCTTTTCGATCGTGTAGATGTTCTGGTAGACGGCATCGGCCGTTCCCTGATACCAATTGTCGTCAATCCGCTGTTGCGGCGGGACGATGTCGATAAATTCGCCCAGGTCGCGACAGAAGAAACGTCGCCACCCCAGGTTGATGTGGCGGTCCAGACTCATCGACTTGAACTGTGTGAGTAGGAGCATCTTGCGCAAGCCGCTGTTCACGCAGTTGGACAGGGTGAAGTCGATGATGCGATAAGCGCCGCCGAAGTGGACGGCCGGCTTTGCTCGGTCGCGAGTCAGCGGTTCAAGACGCTCGCCGCGACCGCCCGCCAGAATGACAGCCAGAGTATCCTGCATGTTACGACTCCCTCCTACGGACATTCTACAGGCTGGCGGCCGTTTTCCAAAGGCATTATGGCGTACCATCGCACCAACGCTGTAGCCAGAGTTCCAGCACCAGCAGCGACCACAGGCGGTAACAGTGGCTAAACTTGCCGCTCAGGTGGCTTTCCACCATTTCCTGAACCACCTCCGGACGGAAATAGCCACGGCTGCGCGCCGTTTCGCCCAGCAGCACGTCGCAAGTCAACTCGCGAAGCTCGTTGCGGAACCAGTGCTCCAGGGGCACGCCGAAGCCCATCTTCCTGCGAGTCCATATTTCCTGCGGCAGCAAATCGCCGAAAGCGGCGCGCAACAGTCGCTTTCCCCGCCCCCGGCGGTACTTCATGCCGATGGGCAGTGACGCGGCCAATTCGACCACGCGATAGTCCAGAAACGGTTGCCGGCACTCCAATGCATGGGCCATCGACGCGATATCCACCTTGGTCATCAAGTCGCAGGGCAGATACGTGGTAAGATCGGTCAAACAGAACGCAGTGACCGGGTCGCGCTGGTCGGCTCGTGACATGGCCGACTCGAGGAACATCATCGGATCTGAATCTGGCAACTGGCCCAAGAAGTCGTCCGAATACAGTGTCGCGCGGCTGGCCTCGTTGAAAATGCCGATCCAGTCCAGGTACCGTCGCAACGGCGGTGTACTGAGCACTTCGCAGAAACGCTTGAAACGACGCAGCGTCGATTTCTGCCGGGTCGATGACGGCAGCGATTGCCAGACGTTGGCCCCGAACACTCGGCGCAACGGCCATGTGCGGTCCAGTGACGCGCTGAGCGCAACGGCCTTGTATCGCGGATACCCGGCGAACAGCTCGTCGCCGCCATCGCCGCTCAGCGCGACCGTTACGTGCTGGCGAGTCATTTCCGACACGTACCACGTGGGTATGGCCGAACTGTCCGCAAACGGCTCGTCGTAGTGCCACACCAGCTTGGGCAGGATTCCCACGCCGTCCGGGGTGACCTGGAACTCGTGATGATCCGTCTTCAAGTGGTCTGCGACCAGACGAGCGTAGCTGGTCTCGTCGTATTCCTTGACGGGAAACCCAATCGAAAACGTTCTCAGCGGTTCGGCGGTTTTCTGCTGAGCGATCGCAACGATCAACGACGAATCGACGCCGCCGGACAAGAACGCTCCCAGCGGGACCTCGCTCTGCAACCGCATCGCGACCGACGATTCCAGCGTCGAACGCAAGCGATCGATGGCCTCCGCTTGGCTTATCGATCGCTCGAAATTGAAGTCCGGCTCCCAGTAGGGCCGTACGCTGAGATCTCCATCGCAGTAAACCGCCAGATGTCCCGGCGGCAGTTTGTTGATCCCACGAAAGATCGTGTTCGGGTGGGGGACGTACTGGTAAGTGAGATATTCGTCGATCGCACTGGGGTCGATGTCCCGCGGCGCACCGGGAATCTCAAGCAGGCTTTTCAGTTCGCTGGCAAACGCCAATCGACCGGCCTGGTGGCGATAGACCAGCGGCTTCTGTCCCAGCCGATCGCGTCCGAGCACCAGACGCCGCAGACGCGCGTCCCAAATCGCGATAGCGAACATCCCGTTCAAGTGGCGGAAGCAGTCGGGACCTTCGTCTTCGTACAGGTGAACGATGGCCTCCGTATCGCTGTGCGTCTTGAACTTGTGGCCGGCTCCTTCCAGCCGGTTTCGCAACTCCGGGAAGTTGTAGATTTCGCCGTTGAAGACGACCCACACGGTATCGTCTTCGTTCGACATGGGCTGATGGCCGCCGGCCACGTCGATGATTGCCAGACGGCGGAACCCCAAAGCCACACCTGGCATGGCTTCGTAGGGCGGGCGAAGTCGATACTCGCCCAAATAAAAACCGCCATCGTCGGGACCACGATGGCGGAGCACTTCGGTCATGCGCTGAAGAACCGGCTGGTCAATCGCCAGTTGAGGATCAGTCCAGATTGCGCCGGTGATGCCACACAACGCTTGATTCCATTTGCCATGGAGGCTGTTCGGGTGTGTCGAAACGCACCGACTGCCGTCAGCGGTCGGCGTGCTTGCGTTGTCAAACTTGTCTACGGACGGACGCCTATTGAGGTGCGGCGGGGCCTACGTACTGTGATTTGCCAAATCCCAATATCGGCAAGAAGATAATACCAAGGAGCCAAAGTCCAATGCCGAAGCCTACATCCTTTCCGAACGACTTGGCCAAATCGATATTGATCAACAGGAGTATCACGATATTCACACAGGGGATCAGCAGAAGAATGATCCACCAGATGGGCCTTCCACAGATCTCCAGCAACACAATACAGTTGTAAATGGGAACGATGGCCGCCCATCCCGGTTTTCCGGCCTTGCTGAACACCTTCCAAAGGGCGGCAATCAAAAGGATTATCACCGCAAAGTACAAAGCCATCATGAACATGGCGACTATGCCGGCAGCCGCACCCGCGGCCGCAGCACCCTCATTAAAGGCGTCAGGTGAGAATTCATCGTCCACGGGGAAATTGAACTCCCTTTGGTCCGGGTCTTGTGCGGACGCTGTTACGGGCAGAACTGAACTCCCGATCATGCAGGCCAGGGCGAGCACTACCGATAGCCTTGTCGTGACAGCATTCATTGACATAGCTCCTTGAAAGTGGTCCAAGCGAAATGGGCACCGAACGGTGCGTACAATGTAGATGTTGAGCGTTCGACTGTAAAGCTAAGTAACCGAAGCTAGGCGATGAGAATAACCGCGCTGGCCACTGCCCAAGCACGGCAAAGCACAGCCGCATGCATGACAGATGTTGCACGCGCGAGGGCTGCAGCCTGCGGGCCAAATGCGACTGGTCTTTCCCTGGCCATCTAGGGAAACCTGTCCGCTTGGCATCGCGGTAGAGGTTTCAACTGGCGTTTCCTGCAAAACAGCGGGACCACGGACGAATCATCTCAGGGCGGGCAAATTGCCAGTGCCCCCCAGTTTTCCTTGTCTATGATTCGCCGTCGTCGGCTTCGGCATCGTCCGACCCCTCGTCGCTCGCTTCCTCGACGGGATCGACCGGCTTGCCCTGGATCGCTTCATCGGGTTGGTCCGGCCCATCGGCGGGTGCGGGTCCTTCTCCGGAATCGTCCCCGCCCTCGGCCGCATCCGTCTCGGCTTCGACCGCAGCTTTGATCTCCGCCGCCAGATCCGTTCGCAGTTTGTCGGCCTGCTTTCCTACCTCGGTACCGACCAACGTAGGCAGTTTCGCAATCTGATCGTCCAGCGTCGCTTTTAGCTTGGCCACTGATTCTTGTGCGTTCTTGGCGTTGGCTGTCGCTTGGTCATCCAATCGCTTTACTTCGCCTGCGATTTTGGCGGCTGCGTCTTCGCGAAGCTTCTGGATATCCTGCGCCGCTTGCTTGGCCAGCTTTTCAGCCTCGGCGGCCACGGTATCTTGGGCCTGTTTCTGCAGTTTCGCGAGTTCCGCCTTGATGTGCGCCGACAGTTTCTCGGCTTCCGCCGCTACCAGCTCTTCGGCGGATTTCTGCAACTGCTTTCTTACCTCTTCCATTTCCGTGGCCAGATCCGACTCCATCTTGGCCGTCAATTCGCCCGTCACTTGGTTAACCACTTCCCAGCGGATCTGGGCCTTTCTCTTATCCCAACGGCGGCGCAGCAGTTGCCCGGATGATGTCTCGGCAAGTACGCACATTCCGATTACGGCTAGACAAGAAAGGACTGTAAAGCGTTTCATCGCACGCTCCCCCAAAGAAGTAGTTATTGCGAGAAATCGCAGGCTGCCAAGTCAGCCTGCGCGGTTTGGCAGGTTTATCAGGGCACGTTGGTACCACCGCTTGCGCGTACCACTCTTCTCTAGTTTAACACACGAATTGGGGCTGAACAGTATGCAGTGGCGGAAATGGGGGATCGGGTTTCGGCTGGCAAGTATCAAGTTTCGAGTTTCGGCTGTCGAGTCGCGGGTCCCAGCCGATTCGCCCTCTTCCCGACACCTGACACCCGACACCCGACACCCATCCCCTACTCGAACGTCAACAAACCAAATCCCTCCGCTCGTACGCTCACGGCGGCGGGCTGCGTCCACGACTGGAAGCCGACTCGCGGCACCACGCGTTGGATGCCTGCAGACCAGTGTTCGCCCTGGCCTGGCGCACGCTCGACGAGTTCGCTCCAGGCGATGGCCGCTTCGACAGTCCACGTCCGATCGTCCTGAGCGGCAGCGACGTACCACTGCGGGTTCCATGAAGCCGATCCGAAACAGGTCTCACTGACCCAACCGCGATGATCCACGACCAGTCGATAGTACGTCGCGTAGTCCCGATCCACGTCCAAGTAGAACTCGACACGATCCCTGTCACTCAGGTCGGGGTCACGGGGCCGGGGCGATTCGCTGGTTGGGTACACCGCGTCGGGGGCCTTGTGGCAGCTTACTGAGAGATAGAGGAACTCGTCGTCGTGGGCCAGCATCACAGCCGCCGGCCAATTGGCGTCGTCGCGGTGGCGGCTGGCAAGAGGAATGGGCGTACAAGACTGCCAGACATCGTCGTCCAGACGTGCGTCGAGCTGCGGCCGCCCGGCGGCCTTCGTGCAGGTTGCCACCGGCTTCGGCGCGACCCGACCGGGACGCAACAGCCAGATCTCGCTTTGCGCGCAAGCCCCCCACGCATCCCGATTCCGGTTGGCCGCCGTGAAATGGTAAAACCGCTCTGCTTCCTGAAACCGCCCGGCGAGTCGATCGGCGACTGCGAGTGGAAAGCGTAGTTCCGGTTCGACGAACAGCGAAGGCCGCGAATTCTGGACAAGTTGCCCATACGTCGTCGCACGCAAAGCCCGATCCGTCAGCGACGGGCCGGCGACGGCGGATCG
>JADHUC010000081.1 GCA_016784735.1 Pirellulaceae bacterium
CCGCGCGCCGAGAGACATCTTTCGCCCTCGGATGTTCGACTCACCATCCCTCCCACGCCGCTCCACGGCCAACTCCAACCGCCCTCGCACCCTAATCCAGTACCCACCGTCGCCCTCGTCTTATTTATGCGTCAACTCTGTATACTGTTGGAAGACTTTTTCATTCGACTCGGCAACCTACCAATGGTCCGTTGCCCGCTGATCCTGGTCGTTCTGTCCGACGCGCATGGTTCGTGGATGCGCGGTAAGGAATGAAGGGCCCCTCGCTTTCTCCCACTTGAATACCTCCTCAATAATGGCCCTTCAAGTGATCAATCCATTCGGTTCCAGAGGGCACATCCTCAGCGCCGGGCGGTGTGTAGACCTGAGTATTCTCCTTGTCCAGATTCAGATCCGAGGTGCAGGCCACGCGTATCCGGCTCTCCCCGAAGACCTTGGGGGCCTCGTAGATCAGGGATCCCGAGATGTCGATGTCCAGTGTGTCATCTGACCATGGTTCTTGCCGCTATTGCAGCCTGTCAAGCACCAACGGCTAAGCAGTTCCAGCTTTCCGCTCGCGTTTCACGCGCAACAGATGACCATGGTAGTGAACTAAACGCACGTCACCCTCGCAGAAACCTTCTATTCTCAGCGGACCCGTGAATCGGGCATAAGGCCGTTCGTAGTCCCGTCTTCTGGCGGTCTTCCTCGGTGGATCTTACCTCCGGACCGCCTGAAGACGGGACTACGAACGGCTTTGTGCGTCGGCTCGGTTGCGAATGCCGGGACATTTTCGGTTAGTCCGGAAAGGTGCTGGATATGGTGCGCGCCGTTCCTCGGTCGCACGGAAAGATGGCGTTCGCTTCGATGCTGGACAGCAAATGATCGGTAATACGAAAAGGACCGCGATTTGCTTGTGGATTGGGGCTGTGTTTGTCGCGCCGTCCATCGGAGCCGACGAGGCACCTGCGTCTGGTGTGCCTCCCCCGCCCGAACAGGCGAAGTTTTTCGAAATGAAGGTCCGACCCGTGCTGGCGGAGAAGTGCTTCCGTTGCCACGGGCCGGAGAAGCAGGAAAGCGGACTGCGGCTCGATTCGCGTGCCGACACCTTGAAAGGCGGTGATTCCGGAGCTGCTGTGATACCGCACAAACCGGAGGAGAGCCTTCTGATCGAAGCGATCAAGTATGAATCCTTCGAGATGCCGCCGAGCGGGAAACTGCCGGACGACCAAATCGCGGCGATGGAAGCGTGGGTGCGAATGGGTGCACCGTGGCCAACTGGGGCGGCGGTCGTACCCACGAACAAGATCATGAAGGAAGATCGCGCCCATTGGGCGTTTCAGCCGGTTGCGGCGCCGCCGGTACCGGAAGTGAAAGATGAAGAGTGGTGTCGTACTGCGATTGACCATTTCATCCTGCGACGGCTTGAACAAGAGGGCATCCCGCCGGCGCCCGCGGCAGATCCGGTCGCGCTTGTGCGTCGCGTGTACTTCAATCTGATCGGACTGCCGCCCACTCCAGAAGAGATGGACGCGTATCGAGGGGACGAGACGCCCGACAAGTACGAGCGACTGATTGACCGCTTGCTTGACGATCCACGATACGGCGAGAAGTGGGCGCGACACTGGCTCGATCTGGTGCGTTTCGCGGAAAGCGACGGTTGGCGGCAGGACGCTTTCCGCCCTGAGGCGTACAGGTACCGCGACTACGTCATTCGCAGCTTCAACGAGGGCAAACCGTACGACCGGTTCGTTATGGAGCAAATCGCCGGAGACGAGGTTGATCCGGGTAATCCTGACGCACTGGCTGCCACCTCCTTCCTCCGGCACGGCATCTACGAATACAACCAGCGGGATGTGGAAACGCAGTGGAACAACATCCTGAACGAGATCACGGACGTGACCAGCGATGTCTTTCTGGGACTCGGGATGGCTTGCGCCCGTTGCCATGACCACAAATTCGATCCCATTCCCAGGGAAGACTACTATCGGATGCGAGCGTTCTTCGAGCCGCTGCTCTGGCGAGAGGACCAACCGCTGGCGAGCATCGAAGAGCGGATTGCCTACGAGCGGCAGCTCTCCGAGTGGAAAGTCGCGACGTCCGACATTCGTCGCCAGCTTGACGAAATCGAACGGCCCGTACTGTTCAGAACTGCCGGCGGACAAGGCTTCACGAAATTCGCTCCACATCTGCAGACGCTCATGTTGAAACGGCCCGAGGAACGCACGCCTTACGAGCACCAGATCGCAACGATGGCCACGCGTCAGCTTACGCTCGACCGGAAGAAGATTCCGGATCAACTTCAGGGCGAACAGAAGACCAAGCGGGATAGGCTTCGAAAGGAGCTCGCGCAGTTCGACGATCTCAAACCGTCGCCCTTGCCGGCTCGCAAGTTCACGGTCAGCGACGTCGGTCCGGTCGCCCCGTCGACGCGGATTCCCGGCGACCGAGGCGAGCGGGGCATCGAACCCGGATTCATCTCCGTGCTTGACGTACCGCCACCCACAATATCACCACCTCCCGCGGAGATCAGATCAACCGGTCGTCGGACGGCCTTGGCCGAATGGCTTGCCGATCCGGACAACCCGCTTACAGCACGTGTGATCGTGAATCGCATTTGGCAATACCATTTCGGCACGGGGTTGGTGGCGACGCCGAGTGACTTCGGCCGCCTGGGCGAACCGCCAAGCCATCCGGAATTGCTGGATTGGCTCACGCGACGTTTTGTGAACGACGGCTGGAGTCTCAGAAAACTGCATCGGCTGATTGTGACGTCGGCGGCATATCGACAGACGGCGTTTCGTCGGGCTCCAGATGCGGCACAGACGGTTGACCCCGAAAATCGTCTGCTGTGGCGAATGAATTCGCGACGGCTCGATGCCGAACTGATCCGCGATGCCATGCTGTTCGTCAGTGGTGAACTCGACCCGCGACTGGGCGGGCCCAGTGTGGCAGCATCGTCGTCGCGGCGATCCATCTACGTCAAGGTCATCCGGAACAGTCGCTATCTGTTGTTCGATCTATTCGACATGGCCGACGGTTTGTCCAGCATCGGCACACGCAACGTCACGACGACACCCATACAAGCTCTACTAATGATCAACGGGCCGTTTGTGCTGGCTCGCGCCGAGGCCATGGCGCGTCGTTTGCGGCAAATGGACCTCGCCAATGACAGCCAACTGGTCGAAGCCGCATACCGCATAGCCTATGGACGTGAACCATCGGACGATGAAAGCACAATCGCCAGTGGATTTCTTCGCGGCGAGTCCGCCACAGCGCTGAACGACTTTTGCCACGTGCTGCTGAATACAAACGAGTTCATCTATGTCGACTGACTTGAGAGATCACCGCGTTCAAAATACCGTATTTCGGTCGCGTCGCGAAATGCTGCTGCGCAGTGGTGCGGGGTTTGGGGCCATCGCTCTCGCGGCGCTTCTTCCGGATGACCTTCTTGCCGCGACCGACTCCAAATCGCCACTTTCACCGAAGGACCCGCATCATCCGCCAACGGCTAAGAGTGTCATCTTTCTTTTCATGGAGGGTGGTCCGAGTCACCTTGACCTGTTCGATCCTAAGCCAGTGCTCAAGAAGATCGCGGGCAAACCGCTACCGAAGTCGTTCAAACGGGTAATCACGGCGATGGGCGAGATGGAGTCGCCGGTGCTCGCTGACAAACGGAAATGGAAGCAACACGGCGAAAGCGGCCTGTGGGTCTCGGACTGGCTCCCGCACGTCGCCACGTGCGTGGACGATATTGCTGTCATTCGTTCCTGCGTGACCGACGGCATCAATCACGCCGGCGGCGTCTGTCAGATGAACACATGCACGCCCCGCGCCGGGCGACCGTCGCTGGGCGCCTGGGTGACCTACGGCCTGGGAACAGAAAACCAGGATTTGCCTGCCTTTGTGGTGATCGAGGACAACAAAGGTAAGGCGGTCAACGGTCCGCGGAACTGGGGCCCAGGCTTCATGGAGGCCGTGTATCAGGGCGTGCCGTTTGAAAGTGGCGATCAGCCGATCGCCAACCTGCAGACGCCGGCCAGTGTGGGTGCGGATCGGCACCGTCGCAAGCTGGAACTTCTTGCGGAGTTCAACCGACGGCATGCGGACGGACGGCCTGATCGGAGCGAATTGGAGGCCCGCATCGCCAGCTACGAATTGGCACTTAGTATGCAAGCGGCCGCACCCGAAGCGGTTGACTTCTCGCAAGAGTCCGAAGAAACGAAACGATTGTACGGCATCGGCGAGAAGGATACGGACATCTTCGGCCGCAATTGTCTACTCGTCCGGCGGTTAGTCGAGCGGGGCGTGCGTTTCGTGCAACTGTTTCATGGCGCCGGCAGCAAGTGGGACGCCCACGACAATATCGAAGCCAACCATACCAAGATGTGTCGCGAGTCGGATAAGCCGGTTGCCGGCCTGCTGAAGGATCTCAAGCGACGCGGACTCCTGGACCAGACGCTGGTCGTGTGGGGCGGCGAATTCGGCCGCACGCCGATGAGCGAAAAAGGCGATGGGCGCGACCATAACCCGACGGGTTTCACCATGTGGATGGCGGGCGGCGGCGTCCTCGGTGGGCAGACGATCGGAGCCACAGACGAGGTTGGTCTGCACGCGGTAGAAGACCGGCTGCACGTCAAGGACATTCACGCCAGCATCCTGTACGCTCTTGGCATCAACAACATGAAACTGACCTACATCCACAAAGGAAGGCCGGAGAGACCGACCATCAACGAGGGCACTTGGTGTCGGAAGCTGTTCGCGTGACCCCGACGTGCGAGCGGGATTCTTCTCTTTGACCGTTGCGAGCGGCACTTCCCCGAGATACGATGTATTCTCACGGCACGGCGCATGGCAGCAGGCCATGTCAATGCTTCGAGCGCCGTCAAATGGGCTCATCAAAGCCAGAATCTTAGCAGAACCACACCAAACACAGGAGAGAGAACATGAACACCGACAATAGACACCACGGACACACGTTGCGATTCGTCTGTCTGTTTGCGGCGATTGCCACGCTGCTGATCTACGTGCTGCCAGCCACCGCCCAGCAGGAGGCGACCACCGCGGGCAGCCCGACGCCGTGGACGCACCAGAACTATCTAGACGACGCGGATGAATTCCAATTCGCCATCGTCAGCGATAGAGCGGCGAGGCCGCGCGAGGGCGTGTTCAAGGCAGCCATGGCGAAACTGCAACTCCTGAGGCCCGGATTCGTGCTGTCAGTCGGGGACTTTATTCATGGATACGGCGAGGGAATGGTGCCGCTGACTGACGAGGAAATCGTGCGCGAGAAGCGTCAGAAAGTCGACGAGATGTTGGGAACGCTGTCGATGCCGTTTTTCCGCGTGGTCGGCAATCATGACATCAACAACGAGGTGAGCGCCGGGATCTGGAAAGAGTTGTACGGCCCCGACTACTACTCGTTCGTCTACAAGGATGTGCTTTTCATGTGCTTGAATTCTCAGGACGCCCAGAGCAAATTCAGATCCGGCATGGGAACGGATCAGATTGCCTGGGCAAAGGACACACTTGCGAAAAACAGCGATGTCCGCTGGGTCTGCCTGTTCTTCCACCAACCGCTGTGGCTGGAAGACGAGAAGCGGCTTGAGCGTGCTAAGACCGAGAACGGTGCAACGCGCCTCACAGGCTTCAACGAAATCGAGAAACTGCTCGAAGGCCGCAACTACACTGTGTTCGCCGGACACCACCACCGATACGGCAAGTGGGTCAAGAACGGAAACAAGTACTTCCGCCTGGCTACGACTGGCGGAGCGAGCGCACTGGGCGGACCCGAAGCCGGCCAGTTCGATCACATCATGTGGATTACCATGACGTCCAAAGGCCCCGTCGTTTGCAGTATCCAACTCGAAGGTATCCTGGACGAAGACGCGAAGGTGAACATGCCCGGAGACGTAGCAGCAGACGAGTAGTTGCCGTTCGCGCGCCCAACTCCTTTTCATCGCGTAAGGCGAGCGGCAGATGAGAATTTACCGTGGGATAGGCTTCCAGCCTGTCAAATGTGCCGGTCTGACAGGCTGGAAGCCTATCCCACGGGTAAGAGAATTCCCGCCGCTCGCCTAAAGATCGACTGTATCGGTAAGGCGGCCTATTGAGGCGCCTGCCCGATCCGATCCAGGACTTCGCGCGGCGGTGTCCAGCCGTAGGTACGTTTGACGTCGGGCACGTACGCGCAGGTCACCACGAACAGTCCGGTCGATTTGACCGCGTCGGGCGGGATATTGATTTGCACCTGAGTGTAGCCGTTGGCGAACCAGCGCTGGTAGCCGTTGGTTGGGCTCTCGGCCAACGGCTGGCCGTTTAGCCGGCAATCGACCATCTCCGGGTTTCGGTACGGAAGGCGGAGACGGAGGCCTAGGCCGTGTTCGATCGTACGGGCATCGGCGCCGGATGCCGACGAGCTGCGCTCGACGTACAGTTTGTCTTCCGGACCCACATCGAAAAACGCGCGAATGGCATCGACGTTGAAGTTCGGCACCGTCTGAAGGTTGGCCAAGAAGCCGTTCTTGTCGCTGTCGAGCAGCTTGGCTGCCTCGTCGGTTACGGCCACGACGTAGCTGTCGCGGCCGTCGGTTTGAGGATAGAGCATGGCCTGCTGGAAGCGCTCTTGCTGGTTCCACAATTCGACGCGGCTGCGACGGCGTGCTTGAGCTGTCTGGCCGTAGGCCGTGACAAAATGGCCCACAAAGGGTTTGACCCGGTTGACCGGGTAGCCGGGCACGCCCTCGGTTTCCCAAACGTTGTTGCCGAGCTTGAGTAGTCCTCGCGTTCGAGCGACGCCGCTTTCTTCCCAACCGATCTCGAACGCGGCGAGCATCGTATGGTACTTAACGTAGGCATACTGAGCCGTGTAGAAATTGGGCCGACCACGCCAAAGACGGCCGGCCAGCGGCTGGATCGCCGGACCCCAGAACGCCTGCTGGCCGTCGGCCTCGAAGCGGTCGGAAGGGTATCCCGCCTCGCACCCGGCGGCCACCATCGCCTCGATCACTCGCCAGTCCCAAGGCCGCAGGGCGTAGTTTGAATATGCCGACCCGGTGACCTCGAACATCGTCTGGCCCTGGTACATGCAACGGTCGTCCAGCCGGTCGACGGGGTATTCCTGAAGTCCGATGCCATGCAGGTCGGCGATCACTTCGGGCTGATAGCGGTCCACGACCGTTAGGAAAGCCCGGACCTCCGGCACCTTGTCCAGAGCTTTGTAGGTCATTGTGGCCAGATCCCACTTGTCCACGCCGCCGCCCGTGTAGGGATCGATTCCGTTGGCGTTGCCGAACCGATCGGTCTCGAAGTACGACTCGGGATTGATCACAGGCATCACAAGTACAACCTGCTTGCGGCGGGTTTCGGCCGCCTCGGGTGAATCGCCCAGCAGCCACTCCATCAGACACATCGCGGTACTCGGGCCGGACCGTTCGGGCCCGCCGTGGAGACAGCATACCAATGCAACCTGCTTGTCCGCATCGGGTACCGACTGGTCGGTGATCACGAGCAAGTGAATCCCCATGCCTTTGGTCGATTTTCCGACCGATTCGACCGAGAGGATCCCGGGATGTTTTTCACTCCAGAACCGCAGGGTCTCCTCATATTCCTGGCGCGTTACCCGGTGAACGCTCTTCTTCCAGGGTTGCGGCAGCTTCTCCAACCGTGCACGGACATCGTCCTCGGCAGCACGAACAGGAAGGACGGCGACCGTCAGGTACAACGCTACGAAACCCATAGCCGCGAACAGTTGAGACTCTGGGTGACGAAGACCACTTAAGGAACATGTCATGGGACTATCTCCAAAACAGAATGGTGTTTAGCGTGCACTGATTGGGCAGCTTGTGGGGCACGTTTCCAACGTGCCAATTTGGACAAGTCTCGGAGGCTGAGAACCTGCGCTGGGCGTTAGTCTCGGCACGTTGGAAACGTGCCCCACATTCAATCTGCCAGTCTCTCACCAGGGACATTCGGCCTGAGATAGACGGCGTACAGACGAGGCTCTGCGCCATCCTTCTTCTCGAAGTGGATTCGAAATCGCACGTTCTTTCCTCCGAGTGAGGAAAGACTCCCGGCAGGCCAAGTGATGGGACACTCGAAGCCTTCGCCGGCATCTGTGATTCCGCTGTTGGGTCCGGAGAATTCGGCCAGCGGCTGGAATCGCTCGTCGGCGATTTCGACACGTATCGAGCTGGCTGCATCCGCGTTCAGAAACACTCGGCAACCAGCATGTGGCAGGCGGACGACCGTCGACCACACTTCGCCGTCCGAGCGGTTTGGATAAAGCCCCAACGCGCCCCAACGGTCTCGCGGCAAGGTGGCTAATCCGACCTCACCCCAGTAATCTTCGCCGTACACCGCGTTCCGCCAACGGCCGTGATAGATCCGAGTCTCGTCGCCCACGTTCAGAATTCCGGTGGACTGGATCAAGATTGTCGGGTACGCCTTGCCTTTGACCGGGGTCACCGGCGAGTCGAACTGCGAGATGTACACGTGGCCCTTGACGGGTTCCCGGAAGTGAATACCGTCGTTGCTGACCACCAAGCCGAGATCGCACGAAGTCTTCTTGTGCCCGAACCAACTTTCAGGTACGTCGCGGCTGCGGTCGCCGGGGTGATTGTGCCAAAGACCGTACAGTCCCACGACGACGTTGCCGAGACTCACGCCCGCGACGCCAAGGTGGACTTGGTCGTATGGCTTTGTCGTGCCTCGTTCCGACGGATCGGCCGGCTCGGGCAAGGCGAACGCTTCGGCCGTCGCGGCCAGCCAACGATCGAAGTCGGGCGAGACCCACGCATAGCCTTGACGACCGCGCGGTCCGCCGCCTTCACTCAGTTCGAGCGCCTGCCCGTGGATCAGGTACAGTCCGTTGTGTCTAAAGAACCCGGCCTGTTCCAGAAACTGGTCTTTCGGATATGTGTCGGGAGTGGTCCAGTGAATACCGTCGGGGCTGGTCGCCGTTTGGATCGTAAACGTCCTGCCGTTGTGAGGGTTGTAGACCATCTTGTAACGACGCTGTGGATCGGGATCTGCGTCGTCTTTGATGACATGGACGCCCTCGATTACTTTCTCGGGCAGTTTGATACCGTTGTTGTTTTTGGTTCCCTTGAACTCAACCTGACCGAGGTGCGGCTTGATCCAGTGGAAACCATCTTCACTTTCCGCGTAACAGACGGGTCCCTGTGTGATCTCCGAACGGCTCTTGCCATACGAGACCGGATAATACCACATCCGGAATTTGCCCGCGTCGTGAATCACCGATCCATAGAAATGGGCCGCGATGTGATCGGGAGCCAGCGGATTGTCGCGGCTGGGTGTCAGCACCGGAGACTTTCTCACTGTCGGCTTGGAAAGGTAGTAGCACAAGTTTCGTTTCAGCGGCAGGGAGACATCGTCGATGGCCAGCAAGACCGCCTGCTTGTCGACTTGGATTCCGGAGGCCGGAAAATGGAATCCCGATGAGGACGCCGTTTTCTCATCAGCCAGGGTCGCCCCTACAGCCAATGCCAGAACGGCACAAATCGTCAGTCGCGTCGTCAGAGATTGAACGGTCATCGCGTGGATTCCTTGTTTCGGGGTGGTCAATGTCGAGGTCCCAGCCTACCGGATTTGCGTGGCTCTGCAAGCAGTTTCGGTGGGGAAGCGACCAGCACGGCTACGGTGTCACCTGATCGCGAATCACAAAGCAGCCCGCCGCGCTTGGTGTTGTACATCGTATCTTTGGAACGTATTCTGGGTTACTTGAGGACATCCGGGAATTGCCGACTCCCGCAAGTACCCGAAGTGGGAGATGACCGTTCAATTACGGGAGCACGATGATGAGCGAGCGCATCACTCGACGAGTCTTTGCCAAAGCCGGAGCGATGGCCACCATCGGTTTGACGACGCTGGAAACGGCAGGCGCAATGGCGTCGCAGCAGCCCGATGCCGCGCCGCAGCCATCGGCAAAGGCAAACACTCTGGAGGTCCGACCCTATCAGTTGATGTGCGTCGTCTGCCGGATCGGCCAGAGGCAGACCGAGGAACTGGGCGATGCGAGGTTGACCGAAATCCTTGCGGCGGTGCGAGAGGACCCGAAGATTCCTGCCCGACTCCGCTTGAACACCGAGTCCGTCTACCGCTACCAGAATCCCGGTCCCCAGGAAGATAGTCCCGAGGGCGAGATGTTCAACGCCAAACGCGATCTTGATATTATCCAGAAGCTCGGCTTGGTGCCCGGCGACGCTCGGCCTGCCATCGACATGTTCGAACGGCTCTTGCTCAACGTTCCCGCCACCAAGGGAGTCTGTGGCTACGAGACGGTGACGGCCGACACATGGCAGGGCTGCCCGCACGCCGGCAGCGGCAACTACGAAAAGGGCCACGCACTGGGGATCAAGGCCATCATCCCGCCGCGGGACGAACAGGAGAAAGCGGACTTCAAGAAGAACACGGTTGCGGCCATCTATCAAGCCGAGACGCTGCAGATCCGTCCGCATCATTTGATGTGCATGAGTTGTTTCTTCGGCGCCCGGATGGATAACCTCGGCCCGATCAAGGAAGACAACTTGTTCGAGGCCATCGACGCGATTCACAAGAACCCGGACATCCCCGTGACTCTGGTCCGCGGAACCTGCATGATTTGCCCACCTTGTTCGCATTACGAAGCCGAGACCAAGTTCTGTCTGGGCGGCAGGAGCATGGCTTTGCGGGATCAGAAGAAAGACTTGGACGTTCTGCAGAAGCTGGGCCTGAAGTACGGCGACACGCTCCCCGCCCGGAAGCTCTACGAACTGTTGTACGAAAGGGTCCCGTCGACGCGGGATGTGTGCGGCTACGGCGACGGCGAAAAGCGGGCTCCCGAATGGAGCATCTGCGGCGACCCCGAGGGAAAGGAAACGTACCGCAAAGCCCGCGCCGCAAACCTTGGGATCAAGAGTTGAAAACCAAACTAGTGCTTTGCCAATCCTTAGATTTGGGGCCGGCGCCCTCGTGGCGTAAGCTTCCAGCTTGCGATGGACAGCGTCAACTACTCGGCAAGCAAGATGCTTACCCCACTTTTTAGAATTGACAAAACACTCGGCAACTTGATAGGAGAAACACCATGCAGCGATTCCTGATGTTCGCCCTGATGGTAGGCATGCTATTACCGCAAACAATGTTCGCCGCGGAGTCCATGCGCGTCGGCGTGTTCGACGTCGATGCTTCTCCGCCGGTCGGAAGCCCGCTGGCGTATGATCCGACGAAAGGTATCGACACGCCGCTCAGTTGCCGTGGCATCGTGCTGGCCGGCGCAGGAAAGCCCGTCGTGCTATGCGTCATTGACTGGATCGGGATCAGCAACGGCGGGCAAACCGTGTTTCGCGAGGGCCTGGCGAAGGCCGCGGGAACCGAGCCATCCAGGGTCGCGGTGCACACGGTGCATCAGCACGACGCGCCGCGATGCGACTTTGCGGCGGACGAACTGCTCAGCAAATACGGGCTGGGTGGCGTGGGTTTCGATCTGGATTTCGCCAGAGACGTCGTCAAACGCGCGGCGGCTGCCGTGAAGACGGCGTTGGAAGACGCGAAGCCCGCGACGCATTTGGGCGTCGGCTCGGGAATCGTCGAGTGCGTCGCGTCGAATCGGCGGATCCTTGGGGAAGATGGGAAGGTCAAGTATACGCGCTGGACGGCCACTCGAGATCCGAAAATCCGAGCGTTTCCCGTGGGGACGATTGATCCGGAGTTGAAGTTGATCAGCTTCTGGAACGGCGACGAGCCGATCGCGGCGTTGACATACTATGCGACGCATCCGCAAAGCTACTACCGCACCGGCTTGGCCAATCCGGATTTTCCCGGTCTCGCGCGCAACGCACGACAGCAGGAGACCGGGGTGCCGCACATCCACTTCACCGGAGCTGCAGGCGACGTCGGGGCGGGCAAGTGGAACGACGGAGCGAAGGAGAACCGGCAGGTGCTTGCGGATCGCGTTGCCGCCGGGATGAAACTGGCCTGGGATAGCACGAAGAAATCGCCACTTTCGGCCGAAGAGGTCGGCTGGTCCGTCGAGCCGGTTGTTCTGCCGCTATCCGAGCACATGGACGAAGCGGCGCTGACCAAGACAGTGGAGGACGAAAACGCGAAACCCGATACGCGTTGGTATGCGGCGAAGAATCTGATTTGGCTACGACGTTGCCAGAGCGGCGACCCGGTCGACATCTCGTGTCTGAGTCTGAAAGATGCGCGCGTGCTGCACATGCCCGGCGAGTTGTTGATCGCTTACCAGCTTGCCGCGCAGGAACACCGTCCCGATTTGTTCGTCGCCATGGCCGCTTACGGGGAATACGCGCCGGGCTATATCGCCCCCGAGATCGCCTACAGTCAAGGTGGATACGAAGCCAGCCCCGGAGCGTCAAAGGTCGCCCCGGCCGTCGAAGGCGTGCTGATGGGAGCGATTCGCAAGCTGCTTGGATCACAGTAGTCGCTACGAATCAAACGCGTGTGTGTAAGGCGGCTTCGGGCCGCGTTAAGGATCAGCCGCGTCACCGAAGCAGATCACTTTGCCATCGCGGGTCGCCAGGTACAGTCGCCCGGCGGCGGCGGACAAGCCGTCGAACGCTGGCAACGACGATAGCTGGTGCGAGTCCAACGACGATCCGTCCTTGGTCGAGAAGACCTGTAGCCGCGCGCCCTTTCGACCCTCGAAGGCCGCTACGGGGTCGTCGGGATCAAGCACGTCCGGTGTACCGGCAGCGAACAGATGATCGCCCGCCAAGACCATGGCCCGAATGCGCAAGGGGACCATCTTCTGCCACTTGGCCGGGAATTGGCGCACGTAGCCCGTGCCTTTCTCGACACCGCGTCCGCCTCGGCGGTGCTTGTCCGTGGCCGCTTCCTCCGGTAGCCAGTCGATGGCCTTAGGCGGCTGGCCTCGCTCGTCCAGCGTCGGCTCGTTGTCATTATCGTCGGCGAACAACAGATAACCGTGTTCCGCCGGGAAGAAGGCCGGACTCCACTGGATGCGGCGATAGAAGTATTTCACCGCGTACGTTGTGCTGTCGTCGAAGACCACCAGTTGACCCGCCTTGGGCGATTGCTGGGCGAAGTAGAATCCGGGCCACCGCTTGCCGTACATCCAGTAGACCCGGTCGAAGCCCGTATCGTCCAGGAACCCGCCCGTGGCGACCAAATGGTTGGCGCCCATATCCAACTCGCCAAGGTCGCTTTCGCGCGTTGTTGGTAGACGGTTCAATTCGGCGTCGAACTTGATCCGCTGCATGTACAGGTCCTTGCCGTCGCTGACGATCAGATCGGGCAGCGCGCCTTCCATCGCAAATGGTCGGCCAACCTCTTTCATGATGTCTGGCCAGGGGCCTTCCAGATGGTGATGGTGGAGCATCTGTCCGGTTTTCGCGTCCAGTCCGTAGACCATGATGCCACCGTCCAAGAAGGACGACCGGCCCGCAGCGAAGTAGACCACGCCGTCCTGGACGAGCACACTTCCCTGAACGGGCCAAACCGATTCCAGTTGCCCATACGACACCACTTTTCTCTCGTCCGGGGCGGCCGCGAATCGCCACGCCAACGCTCCGTCGCTGGCACGCAGACAATACACCGAACCGTCCCGGCAACCGAACAGCACGCTGTTGTCATGGATCGTCGGTGCCGAGTCGATCCTTCCGCCGGCAGTGAAGGTCCAGATGTCCGTTCCGTCTGCCGCGTTCAGGCAACGAATTCGGTGGACGTTTTTCTCCGCCACCCAAAGCCGGTCGCCGACGATCACCGCTTGTGACCCCGGGCAGGCCAATTCGACCGCCCATTGCTTGCTCAGTTCGGCGGGAACCTCCGTCTCGGTCGAACCGCTTCGCAGTCCATCACGCCGATACATGGGCCAATCACTCTGATTTTCGATTGCCGATTGTTGATTGCTGATTTCGTTATACGCGGGGCCGCGTTGGAGATTGGCGCTCGTGGCGGGTTTCAGTTGGTCGGCGGGTTCCGCTGACATGGCGAGGAAGCCGAAGACCTTCACGCCTGGGTAGCAGAAGCATTGGCTGGGCGGAACGTAGGACAGGCCGTTGGCCGGCGTCACGCCGGTGAAACACGGGGCGCGGAGCCAATCGTTGCGCATGTGATCGTCGCCCTCCAGGTCCAGGAACTCGGCACCCCGCTTGGGCCAGATCAGGAAACGCTCCGTCGCTTTGCTTCGATGGCAGCGGTAATGGTGGCCGGGAGAAATCAGCTCGCCGATTGCCAGCTTCTTCTTCGTCTCGCCCGTCCGCAGGTCGCGCCCCTCCAGCGAACCACCACACCACACGATCCCGTTGGCGACAAAGAGGTCCGTCGGTTGCGTGCAAGCGCCCGCTTGGCCGCGATTGCCGCCGCGTCGCCAGAGAGACTTGCCGTCGTCCAGAGCCAAGGCCGTCAGGTAAAGAGCGCTCTTGCCCTTTTTGCCCTTCGCACCAGTGGACGCTTCCGGCCGGCCGTTGCCGTGAAACAATACCACGCCGTCGGTGATGGCTAGCGTGCTACCGCCACCGACAGTCGAGCCGATGAGGTTGGGGGCTCGCCACATCTCGTCGCCTGTCTTCGCATCCAGGCAGACCAACTCGTCCATGTTGTGATAGACGAATCGCCCATCCTGAGCCGACAAGGCGTACGGCACAACGCGAGTGTTCTCCGTGCGCCAGAGCTGCTTGCCCGTCGTGACGTCGACAGCCGCGAGCGTATCGTCCAGTGCATCTTTGCCGAAACGCTGCGTTGCCGTCACGGACCGCTCCTTCGTAATCTTCACGATCAAGACACCGTCGGAGAGGATCATTTCGTCGGTGCCCTTTGTGCCTTCCAGGGCCTCGGTCAGAGTTTCCCCAGTCGCCGCATCCAGCACCGAGACGGGCGAATCGAGAAAGCCGAGCGTCACGTACACGCGATCACCTTCGGCGATCAAACGTCGAGGAATCGTGTGATGGATGCCCCAGCGGTTGCCAACGCCCGTGCCGAACTCGGGCTGCCAGCCGCGCATGGGCACTTTCCACAGCAAGACGCCATTGGCCGCGTCTCGCGCGATCAGTTTGCAGTCCTGTGGCAGTTTCTGGTATGTGCCGGTTATGCCTTCGTCGAAGATGGTGAAGATGCGCCCGCCGGCCGCGACGATCGCGTTGACGCTGCTGGGAATCTCGTGGCTGCGGCACCATCGCGGCTCGGCGACCCACCGCAAACGCTTCGGAGGACCGACCTCTCGGTCCTTCGCCACGGCGTTGCCGCCGGCGTCGTGCAGGAAGTGCGTCCACTCGTCGATACCCGCAGGTCGCGGCTTGACCGTCTTCTGCCATGAATCACCTTGCCGAATGTACGCTATACCTTCGGGCGCAAGCACGCGAAGGACCTCGTCCATCGTAACCTCGCCCAAATCGTTCGTGACCAGAAGATTCACCGTATTCTGGACGTACGGCAGATGTTGACCGTCGAAGCAGTCGGCAGAGACCGGCCCGTACAAGCCTTTGGTATGAAGCAACTCGCGAGTCTCGGCCACGCAATCGGCATTCGCATCCAGGCCATGGACCAGATAGCGGTCGTTCACCCGCAGAGCGGCCGTCAGTTCGCCATCGCCGCAACCCAGATGCACCACCAGTCCGCCTTGGACACCAGTCCCCTCGTAGATCGCCTCCGCCGTGATCGAATCGGCCGATGCGTTACCAGCAGCCATCGCGACCACCAGCCCCGTAACAAGTCCAAGACACAAAACGCGTGTGTGCTTCAACATCTCGTCATCCCTCCAATTCATAATCGGCCCGTATTGTTTAACCGCAAGCCGGAGGCGTGCGCGTCGCCCCCGCGCACGCCTCCGGCAAACGAGGCAGTTGTTTTGTTCGCGATTCTAGGTCTACTTCGCTGGCGGCAAGACCGGCTCCGGCTGCGGATTGAGTTTCGCACTGGGCGTGGCGTCCGCCTTCAAATCTCCAAGGGCATACTGAATACCGTCCAAGTAGAACTGCAACAAGGCCGGGTCCCAGAAAATGTGCTTGTTGTGACCCAGCGAGCAATAGAACATGCGGCCTTTTCCGACCTCCTGGATCCAGGCAATCGCGTTGTCTCGATCTTCGCGGCTCGGAGCGTTCTCGGGCAGTTTGCTCATGTCGAAGCTCAGTAGCACTCGGAGTTTCTCCCGCGAATAAGGGTCACGCATCTTGTACATCTCGTCGCGCACCCAAAAGGCCTTTCCGTCGAACACCTTCAGCAGCGGGTGCTTTGGATCGTCCAGCTTCACCGGCGCCTCGCCCCAAGGATGCCCGGCAAACAAGGCTCCCATCATGGCGGCCCCTTCCGGCCATTTGTAGAAGTTGTCCACCGACGAGTGCGTTCCCACAATTCCCTTGCCGCCGTTGACGAACTCGAGCAGCGCCTTGCGCTGCTCCGGATCCGCAAACGCCAAGGCTGTTGTGTTGTTGAAGATCACGGCATCGAATTCGTTCAGCTTGTCCGGATCGAACATGGACATATCGTCGCTCGAGACAGTCGTGTAAGCGCCCGTCTTCTCGCCCATCACCTCGAATGCCTTGTTTCCGGACGCGATTCCGGCACCGTGGAAGAAGCCTTCGCATCGCCAGAAAACCAAGATCTTGCGCGGCTTTGCAGGCTTTGCGGTTGCCGCCTCGGGTGCTGCGTCCTTGATCTTCTGGATTTCTTCGTCGGACAATTCCGGTGGCTTTCGTTGCGCGTACGCGCTAGTCACGACGGCAAACACCATGGCCAAACCGGCAGCGGCAATGATGACTTGATTCAGTTTCTTCATGTCTGTCTCCTTCTGTGGATTGTGTCTTGGCATCGCTGTAATCCTCCCAGTACATCAGGATACCCAAATCACACGACAGAATCGACCGGAGCGTTCATCAGACGGTGGAAATAGATTCAATCAGGCAAAAGACCTCTGGGCTGGAAAACCGATTCACGGAGCTTACACTGAAGGACTCTGGTTTCTAGTTGATCTTTGCTGAAAAGCGTCGGCAGTATATTCTTTCCGCAGTGTTTTGCTCTGGGATGAGTTCGTGGCCCGGGTGCAAGCAGTCTGTGATTTGTACCAGCAGGCATTCTCCCTTTACGAGCAAGGGATTCACCTTGTCAGCACGGACGAAAAGACGGGCATCCAGGCCTTGGAGCGATTCATTCTGAGAGCCATTCCCGGCCGCAAAGAGCGGCGCGAGCACACCTACAAGCGTCACTGAACGCAATGCCTGATCAACAATCTTCACGTGCGCGGCGTGTTATAATGCCCACACTGCAGGCCTGGATCAGTTTCAGGCTCAACCCAAATGGAAAATATCGGCTGGGTCTATCGAACGGGTACTGGACATGCCAAGAGTGGGAAATGTCACTGCAATTGTCGGCGCGTTGATTGTTGGTGTTTCCGGTTGCGGTGAACCTACGGTCAACGAGTATTCCAAACCTGGGTCCCAAGCCCCGTCCAATTCTTTGAAGGACAAGTACAAGGGCCATCGAATTCTCTTGTGGTCGTTCGACCGCAAGACACACGCAGGGAAGGGGTTTGCGCAGGGAACAATCGAGCCTGGAAAGAAACTCGAATTGGAACCGTTGCCGGATTACGTCGTCACTTTTCAAGCCGGCGAGGTGCATGAAGTCGAGGTGTTTTACGTTCACAATCCGCAGAACAGTTGGCTGGAAGAACACGTCAACTTCAAGGTTTCGCACAAGACGGGGTCTGCGGAGGGCACCAAAGGACTCGACTCTCCGTTTGTCCATTTCGAGTGGGGATACAAGACAGAGATCGATTCCGTGGCGTTCGTCGCGCCCCTGGGAACGATTGATTTGCCCGCACTGAGCGAGCAGATAAGACGCGATTGTCGGGGCAACCCCGCAGAACTTGAAGACTTACTGCTTGTCGCGGCTTTCGAGCCCAGGTTTCGTGACTACCTGGGAATGTACGAGGTGTTTCAGATCTACAAGATCCTGGGAAAGACAACTCGTGAGGCTCGATGGGTTGAATTGTTGGAGAGCGATCACAAATACGAAAACAAATTGGCGTCGGCGGTCTTGATGTGCGTCGGCAACAAAGCAGGCGAAGAAATGTTTTGCGACGCGTCTCTCAATACGAGAGGCAACGTCCAAATCAGCTACATCGAGTTTCTCTGCGGGATGCCGGCGTCGGACAAGGCGCTGGAAACGATTGTCCAATTGATCGTCTCCCCTGGAATCTATAAGGAGAAAGTTGGAGAAGGCGTCGGAAAGGACATCTATGATCTGCGCCGTGACTTGCTGCGGGCATTGTCAGAAAAATACTCGCCGGAGAAAGTTCGGCCCTACCTCGACGAGATTGTCAAAGCGGCTGATGCCAACGAATACGAGTGGTACGTACAAGACGCGTTGGATCGGTTGTTGATCCGCGGGGTCTGGCGGTGTGCCTCGCGCGAGGGCCATCCCGTTCCGGTTTTCGGAACTGGCCGGAAAATCGTCATCTCGGGCGAGGAGATTACAGCAGACGGAACATCGCACGATTACAGGCTCACAACCCACAAGGAACCCCGACACCTGGACCTCGGAATAGAAGCGGAATCACAGCAAGCAGAATACGAAGGCATCTACCTGCTCGACGCTCACACACTCAAACTTTGCCTAGGCGAAAACGGCACAGCGAGACCGACCAAGTTCTCCGTCGAAGATGCCGATAAAACCGTGCTTTGCATCTTCGAGCGGATATCCACGCCGTAGGCCATGACATTGAACTTGACTGCCTGGTCTCTGTAATAGGGAACCCAGTCTCCGCGGTCGAGCAACAGAACACGATTGATGGCAGGCGTCGCAGAATCCTCGTCGTAGTTCGCCCGTATCGCGCCGAAAAACGGTCGTGTCGAGCCAATTGGGACAGGCGAATCGAGGCCCCCACACGGGTTGGGATCGGCGCGCTCGATCAATCGACGTTTTACGGAAGTTGAACTGTCCAGCACCCTTGACCACTCCTCCCCTGTGCCGCATGTTGAGCTGCGAGCCGGCAGAGATGCGTGGCCTTGAATCGCTCGAACCCCACAACCAAAGGCGAACCACATGACCGAATTGAAATCACGCATAGCGTTCTGTTTCCTCGCCCTATTCGTCGCCAACGCTACGGCAGCGCCGGCCATAGCCCAAGACGACTGGAAACTCATCTGGAGCGACGAGTTCAAAGGCAACAAGCTCGACTATTCAAAATGGGGCATCGAAGAAAATGCCTTCGGCGGCGGTAACAGCGAATTACAGCTCTACACTGACCGGAAAGAAAATGTCCGCGTTGTTGGCGGACATCTCATCATTGAGGCCCGCAAAGATGAACCAAACATCGTCGGCACGGGTCGCGAGTATTCCTCCGGCAGACTCCGGACAAAGCATCGCGGCGATTGGAAATATGGCCGCATCGAAGTCCGAGCTAAACTACCGCGCGGCCAAGGCATCTGGCCCGCGATCTGGATGCTGCCCACAGACGAGAAGTACGGCGGTTGGGCAGCCAGTGGCGAAATCGACATCATGGAACTCGTCGGCCATAAACCGGACGAGGTGCTCGGGACGCTGCACTATGGTGACAAATGGCCTAACAATAAATACACCGGCTCGTCTTTCGATCTGCCCAACGGCACCTTCGCCGACGACTTTCACACATTCGCCATTGAATGGGAAGCGAGCCGCATCCGTTGGTTCGTCGACGGCAAGCTCTACCAGACGCAAACCAAGTGGAGCACAACGGCTGCCCCCTTTCCCGCACCGTTCGACCAACGATTCCACTTGCTTCTGAATGTCTCCGTCGGCGGCAAGCTCCCCGGCGACCCCGACGCAACCACCAAGTTCCCCCAACGGATGCTGGTGGACTACGTGCGGGTGTATCAACGACCGTAAGACGCCCGGCTTGGCAAGCCGTCGCAAGGGCCAGCGGAGTGTTGATGGGCAAAGCGGGAAGTTGAGAGACTAGAGGGCCGCCGGCAGCGTTGTTAGTATGGACAAGCTGTCACCGCTCGAAATGTACAAGATCGGATCTCGCACGGGGAACACTGGGTAAGACAAACGACCAAACGGGGCGGGAACCGCTCCAGGCTCACTGAAAACGCGAAACATCGCATCATGAACGCCACCGGATGCTCCGGAATACTGCGTCCTGTATTGCTCGCTTTTGCGGCATCCGGTGCAGCTATGGCCGACGATGTCACCTGCGGGCAGGCGGTCGCGTATCTTGGCCCCTCGGCAACCGCGGTGTCGAGTGATGGGCGAGTGCTGTTCGCCGCACTGTCCGATGCACGGCAAGTGGCCATCGTCGAGTTGCCAGATGCGAGCGCCATCCGAAGAGTCCGCACCCCGACAGAACCAACAGGATTGGTGCTCAGCCGCGACGGGCGGCGAGTCTATGTTACTTGTGCTGCCGCGGCGAGCTCCGTTCTGGAGATTGACGCGGCCTCCGGTGAGATCACCGCGAGCTTCCCCGCCGGCCACACGGCCACGGCACCGACACTCTCGCCCGACGACAAGCTTCTGTACGTATGCAACCGATTTGATCACAACGTCTCGGTGATCGACCTGGAGCACCGCAAGGAGTTAGCGCGAGTGGCGGCCGTGCGGGAGCCGGTTGCCGCCGCGGTTACACGCGACGGCAGGGAGCTTTGGGTGGCCAATCATCTGCCGGCGGGGCCAGCCAACCAGTACGGAGTGATTGCGACTGCCGCCGTCGTCACTGTGATCAATACCGACACGCTTCAGACGGAGCCGGTTCGGCTCATCACTGGCACGACAAGTGTGAGAGGAATCGCACTCACTCCGGACGGTAAGTACGCTCTGCTCGTACACATCCTCGGTCGCTATCATTTACCTGCGATCCGCGTCGATGGGAGTTGGATGAATGCCAACGCGTTGACAGTGATAGACGTTTGCCGGCGCGAGGTGCTCAACACGGTACTCCTCGACGACCATTGGGAAGGGGCGGCCAATCCGTGGGGGGTCACCTGCACGACGGATGGCCGCTGGATCTGCGTTTCGCACGCGGGGACGAACGAGCTAAGCGTGATCGATGGCCCAGAGCTCCTCAAGCTCCTCGGGCGTCTGCCCTTGGGGGCTTTCTCCAACGCCGCCTTTTTCGATGGAAGCTCGTACGGCTTCTATACGACGTCGACCGGCGAAGACGTAGTCAACGAGCCAGGCATTCTCACCGGCATTAGACGGCGCGTGAAGCTGCCGGGGCTGGGTCCGCGAGGCCTGGCGGCGTGCGGCTCGCAAGTCTATGTGACGGAATACTTCACCGACAGTCTCGCGGCCGTTACGCTGACGGCCAATAAAGACGCCACGATACACAGTATCGCGCTGGGACCCAAGCCGCAATGGAACGAAGTCCGCCTCGGCGAAATGCTGTTTCACGACGGTCGCGTCTGTTTCCATGGCTGGCAAAGTTGCGCCAGTTGTCACCCCGAAGGCCGCGCCGACGGACTGAATTGGGATCTGCTGAACGACGGAGAGGGCAACCCGAAGAATACCAAGACATTGCTTTTTTCTCACCGGACTCCCCCGGCCATGGCTTCCGGCGTTCGTCCTACGGCGGAAGCAGCGGTCCGCTCCGGCATCAAGCATATTCTGATGTCTGATCGGCCCGCAGCCGAGGCCGCGGCGATCGACGTCTGGCTCAAATCGCTAGCGCCGCAGCCAAGTCCCTTTCTGGTGCATGGGCGGCTCAGTCCGGCGGCGGAGCGGGGCCAGCAGTTGTTTAAGAGTGACCGGGTCGCCTGCGCGAAGTGCCATCCAGCCCCGCTCTACACCGACCTGAAGGCACACGACGTAGGGTCCCGGGGTGAGTTGGATCAGCGTGCGACTTTCGATACGCCGACGCTGGTGGAAGCCTGGCGAACCGCGCCGTACATGCACGACGGGCGCTATACGACGATCGAGCAGTTGCTCACCGAGGGAAAGCACGGCCGCGTGAACAAGCTCCGCGATGAGGAACTCGCCGGTCTCGTCCAATTCGTCCTGTCGCTGTGACAGACCACCGTCGCTGCCCTCGTCTAACGCCTACCTGATCGCGACTTCCTGCCTTTCGGCGTAGTCGAGCTTCGAGCGCAGCACGCGATGGGAGTACATGTCGGAGATGAACAACCAGTCCTTCCAGACCGCTATGCCCTTGGGATAGGAAAGCGGGATTTCGGGATCGATGACCACGCCCGCCAGGTCCGGGTGGCGCTTATCGCCTCCGCCGCCCTCGCAGTCCTCGTTGCCATACTTGCCCACGCGGATCATCTCGTTGCCGACGTCGGTCGTGAACACCGACGCAGGATAACGACATGCGATTCGAGACCGAGGGCCGGGTGGCCCCGGGTGTCGCCACCCGGGGCTCCCACAGATCCGGACGTGCGCACATCAGCGCATCCGGTTCCTCTGATGATGGATTCGCCATTCAGCTAACCTGAATGCCCGGACTGCTATCCTGGGTCGTTACGGTGATACGTGGCTCCAAGTACGAAGCCTCGGACGTAGTGCCCGGCCCAGGGTCCAACATCAGGCACCCCCTTTCGGTTTTTCCTTTCCTCCACCGGGTCCTGCGGGACCAGTTCCCCGGCTTCATCAGTACTATGAGGGTGCTACGACTTCTAGCCGTCCATCCCGCCGCACTTCGTTTGGCGGTACCTCGGTTGCACTCGTTCTATTCGCTCCTCGACGGACGAGTGCGCCGTCGAGACCTGGAGTTGGTGACCCGGTATCTCCACCCGGGAATGGACCGAGGAAACGAGCTAGATCTCCCAAGTTCCTGGGGAATCTCAATTGTCCGTTTGCACGTGTTCCCGCGACGCCGGCAGGACTGCTCACACCAGACCATTACGATGCTGCAGCGTGGCCCCTGGACCCCCAGGCCCCTGGACCCCCAGGTGCAAAGGCTCCCACGATTGGTCTTTCGACGCCCAATAGCACGGCTGTCGGACTCGCTGTCTACGCTTCGCAGGGCGGATTGCTCCGACCCACGCAAGACTCGCTTCCGGTTGCTGGTCAGGCTCTACCGGATGGGCTTTCCACCCACAAGATTCCGATGAAAGGTTTCAAGATTGTGTACTTACATCTCTATCCTCCTCTCTTCCGCCGATCTGGCGGATTGCCCGTCGAGATGCTCCAGTTCATTAACTGCGAGCAAGAGACGGAACGGAGGAGCAGGGTATTCGGCGCCGCGTCCGCGTGGGGAAAACGAGAACGACTCGCTGCCGCGCGCAGGATCGGCTTCACAATTGGGTATCGATCATTAGAAGGAGAACGAACGATGCCCGACGGAAGCCGAAAACGCAGGTTCAGTACAAACCTAGCCAAACGAAAGTGGTATGCCCAGCACCGGTCTCGTAGGTTTCGACGACGTTTTGGCGTCGACAATTGAAGGCTAACCTGCCGGGAATCGACCTCGCATACCGAAATCCGAGAGGCAAACTATTCTTGAGAAACAAATCGATCGGGGCATTCCGTATGTCACCGCAGAGATAGGTACTTGAGACCGCGCCCCGTACCGACCGCGCCCAAAAACTGGGTCGTTTGATGAAGCGTTTCACACCCCTAGTCCTCGGCCCCATCAATTAGTCGCTCAGCACGTCCTCACGGTACGCCTTGTAGTGGCGATAAAGAGCGGCGGACTGAGAACGTCCGTTGCCTGGGCTCATGTAATTGATGTAGTCGAATGTGACGATATGCTCGACGTGGGTTGCGGCGACTTCGAGGGCGGGGATCAGCCTCCCAATCGGATACGAGACGTACCTGCGACCCATCTCCGCGCACTCAACGTCGGTCCACATCTCCTTGTCGTGCTGATCACATAAATTGCGGATGGAGGCCTGATTCACGTCCGTGTGGTTCAGTGGCGAGAGCCCGGTGCCAATCCCGTCGATGACCATGAAGACGTCGATGTGCTGAGCCGCCGCAATGAACGGCTTCCAGAACGACGAGAGCTCAGCAGGAGTTACGTGCCGCCAGGGAGCCTCCTTGGTATCGCGCCACCTGTAGAGCCCGACGGGCTGGATGACCTTCAGGTTGGGATTCATGCCTTTGATGTAGATTGCGAGTGCTTCGGCCTGTGCTGCGGGGAGCGTCGCGTCGTTCGCGTAATCGTCCGGAAGGCACTCGAAGTTCATGTAGTAGCCGACTAATGAAGCGTGATCGGCATAGCGGTCCAACACCTGTCGGCGGTATCGGCCCAGGAGCCGCGTCGATTCGGCCTCTGCTTCGGGAGTGGGCTGCTTGTGCATGTAGCCGTTTGGGGTCGTGTCGCTGATGTAGACGTGCATGCCCAGGGCATCGGCGCGGGACAAGATGGCCTCGATCGGATCACGCCCGCGCCACCAGGGAGATTGAGAAACGACAGTCTTGGGAACGGCCGTGCTGTACCTTCCGTTGCGGCCGGTGACCGCGTACAGGATAATGGTATCCAGGCCGATGGCGTGGGCGGCATCGACCTCGGCCGCCAAAGCGTCGTCCGTCTCGTAATGGCTGGCCCAGCCTTCGTAGTGAAAGGCCCAAAACGCTCCATCTAACACAGGTGGGCGGCGGAAGGGAGGCCTGGGCGGATTCCCTTCGTAGACCTCGAACTCATTCACCGCCGGGCGCGACTTGGCATATCTCTCGACAAACAGGCGGACTGCGGTGGTAGTGATGGCATCGAAGCGGAACGTCCAGCGGGCGCTCTCCGCGTTTTCCACCAGTGCTTCCAGTGGCTGCCAGCGGCCATCACTCAACGCCTCAAGACGCCACCCTTCGGCCGCGGGAACGTACCTCTCAGAGTAGAACCGCACGCGAACGCAGGCGAACGTCCGCGGCTCGGCCCACTCGATGCCGATGTCTTTGGGCGGATCGGTGGTGGGACTGTTCGAGCCCCAGAAACTGAGCGGGTCGTCGTCGTTGACCAATGCGCACGGAACGCTGGCCACCGAATGGGAGTGCCAGCTCCGGGCGACTCCCTGCAGTGCGTAGTTCGCCGCCTCCTGAGCCAGCAATGCACCCGTCTCGGTCCACAGAAGCACAGTTGCGAGTGCATATTTGCCAAGCATGGTATGAATGTCCGACTGAGTTCAGCGACCGGGCGGCACAAGTGGATCCGCTCCAGACGGCGCCAGTGTAACGACTCACCGACGCCCAATCCTACGAAATGAATACAGGACCCGCATATAGCACCGCCAGTCCCATTCCGAGAATACGGTCCTTCGATGGGACTCGCGTTTTCGGCGGTTTCGGTTCTCGGTGGGCCTCATGTTCGTCTCGGCCCGACCCAAGCGGTAATCCACAGAATGTTGGACAAGTCCTAGACGCTTTTCGAGGCTTGGCGGGGATCCAACTACCTTTTCTTGCCCGATTCGCGGCCGTACTTTGCAGCGCTGTCGCGGTATTTCTTGGCGATCCTGTAAACTCGCTTCACATCGGGATCGTCCAACGAGGCATAGCGCTCTTTCGTCGTTCTTAGGGGTGCGGAGATTGCCCCGACGGCTTCATCGTATTTCTCTTGTTCCAAAGCAACGGCCATGCGCTTTATGCCTGTGGCGAGCTCGGCGATTGTGACGTTCTTTCTTAGCTCGGCATCCGCGAGCAACGCCCCATCGTCCTTCTTGCCGCGTCTCACTGTGGCGGTCTTCTGCTGGGTGATTTCCTCTCCCGAAACGATGTCGTGATAGTTCAGCTTCGCCGTGACGGAGAAGTCGTCGCGCTTCGGCATCTTGAAGCGGGCCAATATAACTTGCGTGGCGCCGTGGTTGAGATTATCCAGATCCAAAACGATGCGGCGCCCATCGAAGCGGGGCTGGTAGCCGTAGAGATGCGCAAGCTTCAACGGCTTCTCGAATTCAATTTCCACCCGTACGCGGCGAGCCGCGGGAGCCAACAAGCTATCGAGCTCGTCGATGAACGTCTTCTGAATATCCTTGGAATCACCCACGAAGTGAATCAACCCCCGCCCGGATTTGGCGAGTTGCCGAAGCAATCGGTGATTGAGATCGTAGCCCAGGCCAATCGTCGAAAGATCCACCCCTTGCTCGTTGAATTTCAAAGAATCGGCGACAATCTGCTCCGGCTCGGTGACGCCGGTATTGGCGATGCCGTCAGTCAGGAGAATCACCCGGTTGCTCTTCCGCTCGTCGAAATGCTCAATCGCCTGTTGGTAGCCGAGTATCAGCCCTGCGTGCATATTGGTAGAGCCGCCGGCAGAAATCGTCTCGATGACTTGATGAATCTGATCCAGATTCGCGCGCTTGGTGGGCGCAAGCAACACCGACGCTTCCTGGTTGAAACCGATGATAGACACCAAGTCGGTCTCGCGCAGCTTTCCCACAAACGCGAGGAGGGCCTTCTTCACGTTCTCAATTCGGTCGCCCGACATGGATCCGCTATGGTCGATCACCAAGGCCAGATTGAGAGGGGGCATCTTCCTGGTCTTCACGATGCGCGGCGCTGCCAGTCCAACTTGCAGCACTGCCTCGCTGCCCCCCGCATCGCCCCATCGCAGGTCGAGCTGAACCCTGTCGCCTTTTGTCGGCAAGGGGATATCATGGCGGTGGTAGTTAATATACTCTTCCACTACCACCGTCTCGGCGCTGGGTGGCAATCCAGCCCGCGCCATCCCCATCGCCGCCGACGAGACGCCGGCCTGTCCATACAAGGGCACCGGGGTGAAAAGGCCGAATTGAAACAACCCAGTCACGAACACCAACTTGCATAGTCGTATCATTGTCCCACCTCCTGCAAACACCCCAGGCAACTGCGCTTGTAGCGGTTTTCCAGCCAACAAGTTGTCGATAAAACAGCGTTACATACTCAGTCTACCGCGATCAGAACGGGAACGCGATAGTGAACGGGTGGCTTTTTTGACACTGCGGCGGCACTCGCGCATTCCACCCGTTTGCTGTCGTGTTCGGCGACGCCTATTTCTTCGCTCCATCCTGCAACAGTCATCGTTGGTTTTCTTTCGGAATTGCTTGACAGCGACGAGCCAATATCTCAATAGTTGAGGGTAGAGTCCCAACGGCGGGCGTCCCTGAAGCCGTTTTTTTATCTTCACTCGATGAACCCTTATTGGTGCCATTATGAGATGCGCAATCGCCGCCTTCGCGCTGCCGTCGGTCGTGTGCAGTATCGTCACCTTGTCGCTGATTGACGCCGCGGCGCAAGACGGGTCGGACGTTCCCGTTGTGAAGCCAGCATCGGATGTCGGCGACCCCGATGAAGTAGATGCCGTGAAGAACACCGACAGCTCAGACAGAGGAGGGGCTGCCGAGCCGGGGACATCCCAGGGGCCGATCGTGATGGGACTCGACCTGTCCGACGTACCCTCGCACAGGCGTGCTCGGGATCTCCCCGATCTATTCGAGCAATCACCCGATCAACCGGGAAAGTGGCGCAGCCGTCGAGACATTTTCCCAATGCCACTCACAAAGGACAGAACGAAGTCGATTTGGCTGAAATATCCAGTCGCGCTCGGGCGGTACTACATCCAATATCGATCGGATCGCAGCAGACCCGAGACCGAAAGGACGTACGGGCCATTCGACGGCGACCCGTTCGAGCAATTCAAGCTCGAACAGATGATGACCACGCGTCTGCAAGGCTCGTACTCGCCGGACGACATCTTTCGTGTCAAGCTTATGCTGCGTACCGACGATGAAACGATGGCCCGACGGGCGGCGCGATTGATGCTGGCCACGTTGACCGCCGAGACGTCCGCTCGCGAGAAGAGGCTCTATCTGCACTCGCTGCACGAGATCCTCGATGACTACGCGGCGACATTCGAGAAGCACGGCATGAAGCAGGAAGTCCGCGAAGTGACGAGAAGACTCGCGGCTTTGGAATCGGAAATCGAGGCGCTCACCGCGGACATTCCCGACGCCCAGTACTCGACAGCCGACTTGATCAAGGAGAAGCTTCCCGATGAAATCCCGCCAGCCGCCTGGGGAGAAAGCCATGAAGGGCTACGAATGGCCGCCGTACCTGATCCTGACTCGGGCGAGTTGGGTGAGGTGATCCCGTTCAAGCTGATTGTGGAAAACACGAGCGACGGCACAATCAGGTTTTCGGCTTTCGGACTGCGACAGAGTTCGCGAGCCGACGTGCGGCGTACCAATGGCGACCAGGTGGAAACCAGCACAACGTGGTTTTCAGGCGTTTCGCCAATCACTCGGTATCTGCTGAAGCCGGGCGAGCGAGTCGTGGTGGCCGAACCGAGCGTCACTGTTGTTGAAAAGGGCGAAGCAAGTGCGTTCGTGCCGGGGTGCACCAGAGTAGTCATCTCGGGTGAAAAGCAACTTCGCAATCACGTCTACGTGGTCCGTTACAGCGCTCGTTTGGGCGGTGATGAATCTTGGTCACGCGGCGACGATGGAGTCATGCGTCGCGTTTCGCCAGCTAAAGGGGAATGGGTCGGTACGCTGACCAGCGGTCCCATGGCAATCGTAGCGTCGCGTGAGTGAGTTGCTCATTTCGGAAGTAGATTATCGGTTGCCGTCCATCGCAGTTCTGGGGTTTCCGACCAACCATCGCCCAGTAAACTGTTTCATCGAGGGTGGTTTGACGGAACGTCTCGAAAACCGATGAGATTAGGATATTGACCTCGGTCAACGGTCCGTTCTTGCCTTGCCGACCTGCATGCTTCGCCTGCTCCGCAAGCACTGGCGGACGCATCGCAGCCGCAGGCTGCTCCTGCACGTTCTCGGGGGAGTGGGACTTACCCCTTCCTCAAGCGGCCACTCCTCGTTTCACGCCCTCACGACCTGATGGGTCTTGATGTAGTTCGGGTCGATACGCACGCCGAGGCCGGAGCCCATGGGGACCTTAATGATGCCGTCGATGCTCTCGAAGGGTTCGGCTTTGCTTTCGACGGGAACGACGGTGCCGTTGGCATCGCGGGTATGGAACATCTTGAACTCGTGGTATTCCGCGGCGGCGGGGCAAACAGAGACCATTTGCAGCATGTAGACGTAGCCGAGTCCGCCTCCTGAGATGTGCGGGGTGATCTGCAGGCCGGCAGCTTCGGCCATGCGAGCGACCTGCATGGTGCGGATCATGCCGCCGTAGTAGAACAAGTCAGGCTGCACGATCTGAAAGACCTCTTTGCCGATCAGGTAGCGGAAGGCATGGACGCCAAATTCCTCCTCGCCGCCAGCCATAGGAATGCTGAGGGCGGCTTGGACTTGCTTCTGTTCCTCGTACCAGTCCCACGGAATGGGTTCTTCGTAGAAGTAGTAGTTGTATTCCTCCAAAATCTTGCCGATGCGGATGGCTTCTTTGACATCGTAGGTACCGTTGCCATCGATCATCAGGATCATGTCGTTGCCAAACACCTCGCGAGCCATGCGAATGAGCCTTTCGGTGCGGCCAGGAGCGTTTTCGTTGTTCTGCCCCAGGTTGTCGCCGCGTCCGGCTCGTAGCTTGATGGCCTTGGCCTTGGTCTCTTCCTGATCTTGCTTGACCAACTCGAGGGAGATTTTCGGCTCCTTGCGGCGCAGGTCGCCTAAACGAGTGCCGAGGTAGATGGCGACATCCGGGTGGATCAAATCACCGATTAGTTGTCCCGCTGGTTTGTTGACGATGTTACCCAGCATGTCGAGGATGGCGAACTCGATGGAGGCGATTTGCACGCAAAGCGGAATGCCCTGTCGCTTAATGTTCGATTCGTGAGCGTTGAAGATGAGCTGATCCAGATCGCGGGCGTCCTTGCCGTGGAAGTGGTGACGCAGATTGTGCTGAAACATCGGCCAGCTGGACTTCGCGATGAAGGGGTGCCCGATGGATACACCCTCCGCACTGTCTTTGGAGATGACCCGGCAAATGCAGTTGCTCCGATCGCGCAGCAACTCGATCCTCTCGATGATCACGGGTTCTGGAAATAGCTCTCGCTTCAATACCGGCCGCTTGAGAGCCGCATCTAGCTGCGCGTAGCGATCGCGAATGGCGCTGGTGCCCCTTTTCGAGCTACAAGCGATGACAGGAAAGGCAAGGGAGATGCCACCGGCAAAGGTGGCTGACTTCATGAAGGAGCGTCTGTTTGTTTTCATGGTAGTGTGAAATTACGTCCACATGGTAGCTATAAGTATCTCGTCAGAATCGTACCTTCACTAATGGGACAATCGCAAATCGGTCGATTGTTGCGACAGATCGTCGAGACCTCGATGTTGCTTTCGGCGGCGATGCTTATTTCATCTTGGAAAACTCTCTGACGATCTGAAATGCCGCTTCTTCGGCACTTTCGATATCGCCGTCATTCGAGGTGACCGAGACGACGGCGTTTCGCTCTGGCAGAATAGCGAGCAAGGCGTACCACATAGTGTTCGATCCGTTGTGCCAGATTAGCCGACCATTGGTCCATTTGTTCTGATCGGGCACAACCCAGCCAAAAGCGTAACTCTTCAGCCGCGGCGTGTGCAGTCGTTTGTATGTCTCCGCCTTCAGCAGTTTCCCTTTTCCGCGTTCACCCACGAGGTGTTCGTTCCCGTAGATGCATAAGTCAGCTAGCGTCATATGAACCCAACCGGCCGGCGCCATGATCGGTGAATTGTCCTCCTCTTGCCCAGCCACACGCTTGAACGGTCCGATTTTTTGATGACCGCGCGGCTGATCCAGGTGTTTCTCCCCGTCCTTTGGCGGTCCGAATCCGGCACGGGTGATGCTCAATGGAAGGAAGACTTCCTGCCGGATCAGGTCTTCCCAAGACTTCCCGGTCTTTTCTTCCACCATCGCAGCCGCGATTGTAAAGCCGACATTAGAGTATTTGTACGCTTCGCCAGGATGGCTCCTCGGCTCTTTCCTCAGGATCGCGGCGACAGCCGCCTTCCTTGCTTGCACCCGCTCCTTCCCTTCGGGCGGCCGCTGAAACTGCGTCGCGATGGGGAAGTTCGGCGGAGCTCCCGAGGTATGCGTCAGCAGCTGTTCCAAGGTCACGCCGCGGCAGTCGGCGTGCATTTCTATCGATGCTCCAAAACACTCGCCAACTGTGGTCGTCCACTGAATTTCTTGTTTCTCAACCAGCCGAGCAATCATCGTGGCGGTCATCGATTTCGTTATCGAACCGAGATGCCAGCGGTCGCCAACTTCAAGCTCGACCCCACTTCCTTTCTTTCGCTCTCCGTCGGCGGCGGCGGCAACTACTTTACCATCAATCATGATCGTCGCTCCAAGGCCAACCAGCTTCTTCTCGGCGCGGATCTCTGCAACCAGGTCGTTCAGGCGATTCCCGATGGCAGACGCAGTCGTCGGCTTGTCTTTGGGGGCCTGACCGTCTTGCGCTCGCGCAGCGACGACAATCCAAATGGATGCGCCGGCAAAGGCAAGCGCAATGAGCGATGTCCTGTTCCCGTTCACAAGTTCCTTCCTCTTGCTTCTTTGGTTTCGTCACACAATTTGTCGCTGGTGAGCGATGATTGTTACAAGGCGGCAGCAAAATTCTCCCATCGCGCCTCGTCGGCAATCAGATCGCTCACAGGGGACGAGTTCCGTGACATGCGTTTGTTGCGCGGCACCTGTTGCTGCTCCGCCGCAGTGCAATTCGAGACGGAGAGAATATCGATTGCATTCATCCTACCGCAATCGGCCTGCCTCTTGGCGACCGATTTGGCCGCAAACGGCAGAAATCACGCACCAGTCTCGGACTAAATCTGCCCGATCCCGGCCCGACCGTCCCACCTGACGGGTAGATGACACTCATTGGCGATCCCAGGAAACGCGTTTCAGTTGGGGTCTGTTTTGGGGAATCTCAAGAAACGCATGGACCGATGACACATTTCCGCAAATACGAGGGGCAGCGTCTTCGTTTCAAGCCCTCCTCAGCGTTCATTCGCGGTGTGGTCTGTACCCACGTCTCGTTCCGCGCCCAACGGCACGACGGCGGCGGAGCGGTTTTATGGGACGGCGCCGCGAGACTTGGTCCCATGGCTGCTGGACCGCCTGTCGGTACCCGCCCGTCCTCGCGCTCACCGCTCCGCCGCTTAGAGCCGCGGGTAGGTGCCGCATTCACTCGGCTCGACGCCATTACCCTGCACTGACGGCTTCTCACAGGGCAAAGTCAACCACCATCACTCCGCGCCACCGAACCCCGTCCAAATCGGACGACGCGAGCTACTAGCGTTTCGCAAAGTTGCGATCAAGGCCGGATTGCGGTCAAACGCACAGAGACCTTGGACGATCGGATCGGACCGACCCGTACATGAAGTTCGACTGCGTTTCCTTGTCCCACTTTCCTTTTGCAGCAGAGCCCGACCTACATGTGCCCGTTTACAGACAGCAATTGGCAACAGTTACCAACCTTAGCGACTATTGACAGCAAGTGTTGCTAGCGGTGGCGGCGAAGCCGATTCGGCTCAGCGAATTAGAGTTCTACTTGACCAACTTTGAGAATGCCAGGGCCAGAATGTCCGATGTAGAGAAAAGGGTTCCTGAGACCTTTTCCGTCCGTGCGGAATAGAACTCAAGGCAATTACATGGGCACTGACATCGATGTCGAACAGCCGCTGGGCAATTTGGGGGCACAGGACAGAGTTCGAAGAGAACATGATACCGCAAACGACCGTACCGACTGTGAGCACCCGACAGCGGATCTTTCCGCTGCATCTGACGCCATTCGAGAACTACATGTTCTTGGATGATCGGCCTAGTCATCCAATGACCTTCGTCATTCAGTTGGTCTTCTCCGGTGACTTGAACGTGGAGGCATTTGAGGAAGCGTTTCGTTTTGCCCTGTCACGGCATCCGCTGTTGAGTGCCGTCATCCAGCCAGCAAAACAGAATCGCGACTGTTGGGTTAGTGCCGGAGACCTACAGCCCAAGCTCGACTTTGGCGGTCTTGACGATCCGATCACGTTCGACAGCGGAGAGTACATTGATCTGCGCCGCGAAGTCGGCTTGCGTATTTGGATTCGCAGTGACAAGCAGCGCGCCGTCGTCACCTCCCAGTTTCATCACGCCACTTGTGACGGGATCGGGGCGAATCAGTTTCTCGGCGACCTACTTTGGAGCTATGCGTCACGTACGGGTGGCGAAACTGTGAAGGAACCGATCCAACTGGATCCAGGCAGGCTGCGAGCCCGATGGCGCGCAAGTTACAGCGTCGCTGACTTCCGTAGCGCATCAGGGCGGATCCAGACTGCGTGGGGAGAGACCGCCAAGCTCCTCTTCAAGCCGGCTACATCGCTCAAACCGCCTTCGGCCCGGTCGAAATCGCATGGCCTCGCAAGCCACGCGTTTCCAGGCGTTGAATCGTACAAGTTCGACCAAACGGAGACGTGTCGGTTGCGTCAGGCCGCGCACAACCGAGGCCAGAGCACCAATGAGCTGCTTCTCGAGAAGTTATTTCAAACACTTGCACACTGGAATCGGCGGCGGGGAGCGTTTCCGTCGCCACGTTCGATTTGCGTCATGATGCCGTTGAACATGCGCCAAGGGGAGGACAATCTAATACCTGCGGCGAACATTGTGTCCTTTGCATTTCTGCGTCGCAGTCGAAGTGCGATCGACGATCCCGAACTGCTTCGCGCGAGTTTGCGTCAAGAAGCCGAGCAGGTAAAACGCGACCGTCACCGCCTCCGTTTCACACACGTGTTGGCGGCATCGCAGTACTTACATCCCAAGTTATTGCGAGCGTCCCTGCGTTTCAGTGGCTGCATGTCAACAGCGGTCATGTCCAATTCGGGAGATCCCGGTCGCAGCTTTTACGTTGAATTCCCTCGCCATCATGGAGTCATCCGCTGTGGCAATCTGAAACTCGAAGATATCTCGCGAATTCCGCCCCTGAGACCAAAAACACGCGTTACCGTCTCGACCTTTACTTATGGTCGCATTCTCAAAATCTGCATGCGCTGCGACCCTCATCTGTTCTCACTTGGCGATACGCAAGATCTACTCAATGCGATGGTTCGATACACACGCGAAGATGTCCTGTCGAGTTAGAACCACAGTGGTACAACGGTGGATGGTACCGCGAGTTTAGGCAATGAATTTGGCATCGTGATCCTCGACCCGACTGCTACCGCCGTGGGGGACGAGATCAACGCTTACCTGATCGCGACTTCCTGCCTTTCGGCGTAGTCGAGCTTCGAGCGCATCACGCGATGGGAATACATGTCGGAGATGAACAGCCAGTCCTTGTAGACGGCTATGCCCTTGGGATAGGAAAGCGGGATCTCGGGATCGATGACCACGCCCGCCAGGTCCGGGTGGCGCTTATCGCTGCCGCCGCCCTCGCAGTCCTCGTTGCCATACTTGCCCACGCGGATCATCTCGTTGCCGGCTCGGTCGATGGCCTTGACGCAGTACATGAGCGAGTCGGGGACCCAGATCCTCTCGTCAGAGTCGACGCAAAGCTGGGAAGCGGGGCATTCGGCATCGCAATTCCACGGTGAAACGCCCGAGACGCCGGCGTAGTGCCAGAGCTGCGCCTTGCCGCCGGGGTCGTCCAGTATCCCGCCTCCGGGGCTGAACTTCACGAGCCGCGAGAGGAGACTGTAGCGCTTATTGGCCTGCGCCTCCGGGTCGAGCGCCGCTTGTTCGTCCGTCAGATACGTGAACGGCCAGTGTTGCTTCCCATAGACCGCCCGCCCGCTCGCAACTTGGCCCATCTGTGCGCCGTGCCACATCGTGCCTTCTATGACATAGATGTTCCCTTCCCGATCGACTGCGACGTCGTTGATGCCGACGCTCTTGACGATGCCTTTCTTCTTGAGGACCCCGTCGGGTCCGTACACATCGACGCGCGTCTGGCAGGCTTCTTCTCCCCTGGCCGAGAGGTCGCCGAACGCGACTCCGCCGGTCATGGTGGGAGGCTTCATCTTCCACTTGTCGGTTTGGGCAACGACGTAGATATCGCCGTTCGGCCCGACGCACAGTCCCTTGCTCAGAGCGAAGAGATCGTCCTCGCCGCCGAGGACGATTGCGTCGTTGTTGCCGAACTTGGCGCGTTCGCCATCGGGCGTGAACCTCCATATCTCGTGGGGCCCATTCCTGGTGCTGATCGTCACGTACCAGTTGCCCTCGGCATCGAAGTCCGAGTATCCGTGGTACGTGGAGTGGCCCCACGGCAGTTCGATGGTTTCGAGTGACCTTCCCTCGATGTCGCTCTCGAGCACAGCCACACCCGCACCCTGGTTCATGATGATCAGCCTGCCGCTGGAGTCCATCTCCAGGAACTCCGGGAAGCAGAGAGCGCGTTGGCTATTCTCAGCCGCCTTGACCGCCGGAGGCACCGGCTTACCGCCAGGGAAAGCGTCCCGAGCGGCTGTCCTGATGAACTTCCCCGTCGGGGCGTAGACCTTTACCGCGTCGCCATCAAGGACACAGATATTCCCCTCGTGGTCAAGGGCCACGTCTTCCGGGCCCTGGAAGTGGCCTTCGTCGTCGCCGGCCGCTCCCTTCTCGCCGATGTAGAAACGTGGCGCCGCGAGCTTCTCATTGCCGCTGTGCGTAAAGGAGTCCATCGGACTGAGGTCCTTGGCACGGAAACGCGCGACAATATGGTGAAAACTGTCCGTGAGGTAGAAATCACCGTCTCGCCCCGCGGCCAGGCGGAACTCTGTCTTGTACGTCTGTTGGCGCACGTACCAGGGCGGTCTCCAACGCCAGGCATTTGGGAAATCGTTCTGGTCCAGGCCGTAGAATCCCCGGCCGACGCCCGTGAAGCTGCTGACAAGATAGCCGTCGGTCGTATGCGCCATGCTGCCGGAACGCACGCCAAAGATGTACCAGGAGTTGAAGAAGACCTTTCGTGGAACAGCGTCTCCGTCCCAGTCCGTGGCGCCCCACTGGCTGGCGAGGAACTTCTGCAGGACATCCTCGGGCTGGTCGAGCGTGGGGGGCCACACCTGTCGGATCCGTTTGCCCTGGTCGTTGAACAGACGCAGAGTGTCGAGGTGGACGCCCGATGACTGGTTTACATAACAGTCGCCGCCGGCCGCCGTGTAATAGTTGTTGGTCCTGCTCCTTGGGCAGGCGTCCTTCTCCCAAATGATGAACTTGTCGAACTTCGCCCTCATGCCGACGGTTACCACCGCTTTGTAGTCCGCAACGCGCACCTTGTTCCCCGCGTCGTCTGTTCCGTCCCACACGATGCTCTGCGAAAGCGACTTCGGCTCGAGTGGCTTCGCCGCGGTCTTGAGTCCCACCATGCCACTGGCGAGATGACGGACAACATCGCCCCGATTGTCCGCCACCCTGACCGTCACATCGCAGGGGCGGCCAATCTCGAAAGAGATCGTCCAGTTTTCCCCCGCCTTCCTGGCAGTGGGTCCTGACACGATCGCAGCCGGATTCTCGGCGGCGAAGCACAGGTGACCGCCACCGCCCCCAAACACCACAGCGCCCATCAGGAAGACTCGCATAGCGATTCTCATCATTGGTTCTCCTTCCTCGTGTCAAGGAACTGCATGCGCGTTCTCGCCATCTATTGCCGCCGCCACTCCAGTCGCCTGCCACACCGCAGCCATGAGGACCATCGACTCCCATGTTTCCATGTTTCGAATCATTACCGTCGCTTTCGTGCATCGGGGCAAGAATCTGTCCCCGTCAACATGCTCCCGTGTCTCCACCTGGGTCGCAAGTCCTGGAGTTGAGCTGTCATCCGAAAAAGAACGGAAAACTCCAAAACGGCAGATGTTCTTGGTCGCGGCTTTTTCCACCGATGAGCGTCCGAGACACAAGACCGCAACTCACCGGTTGCACCAGCGTCTTGAGATGACACAATCAACCCGCTGATCCAGGGCGCAAATTCGCAAATGAACCGAACCAAACGCAGCGGCCCATCGTGTGAAAAATTGTGATCTTGCGCTCGCATGCGAAAAGACGGCCGTTCTGACGACTTCATGACGCATTCTCAGACGGGCACACGACGTGCCAACGCCATCATCTTGGAAGCGCGTCGACGTGTCAGACCTCTGCCTCCAAACGCCAGTTGCTAACCTGCGTCGGTGTGCGCCACCTGTGCGCCTTAGGGATCGGTCGAAGGGACACCAAAATCTCGTACTGCGGCTCTTGGTCAGTGGGTCAGCGCGAGGCTCTTGTTTGCCTCTGTAGCGGGGTCGGGGTGGCGGTGTATATGGTAGCGTGATGGGATCGGAGCGGCTTCCAACGGTTGGCACGGCCGTCGCCGCAGGTTGCGACGCCAGACAGCCGTGCATGAGTTTCAGTTTACCAAATGCCGGGTCGTTACCCAAACGATCAAGGCGATTCGGCATGGATGCCGAACTCTGCGGCTCGTGCGTTGTTGGGCGACGAAGATGGGGCTGAAACGGTCAGAATTCGCAATCCGGCAATGCCTTTCGCAATCGTTCGCTCTCCGCCTTCGTCATCTCAACGCCAATCAGGTTCAGCCTGCGCAGTTTTTTTAACTTATCCAATTCGCTCAGCCCCTCCGACGTGAGGTTCGTTCGGGCAAGGTGCAATTCTTCCAGCCTCTTGAGTGCGGCAACGTGGCCGAATCCGTCGCCAATCACCTTGGTACGGCTGAGGTTGAGCGAACGGAGGTGCGGAAGGTCGTTTAACTCTCGCAACCCTGCATCCGTCAAGGGCGAGCCGGCGAGAAACAGCGATTCCAATCCTTTGAGCTTGCCGATCGCCTTGAGACCTTGGTCGGTGACCAAAGTGTCGTCAAGAAACAGGAACTCCAGGAATTGCAGCCCGACGAGCGCTTGCACTCCCGCGTCCGTCACGTCACGGCCGTTCAGGGCCAACTCTCGCAGATTCGTCATCCCGGCCAAGTGCTTGATGCCCGCATCTGTTACGCGGGTAAATCTTGCGTCCAGCTTGCGCAGGTTCTTCATAGAAGCCAGTTCCTCAAGCCCCTTGTCGGTGATTTTTACACGAATCAGGAAAAGCGATTGTAAGTTTTTCAGCCTCGCGATGTGCTTCATCCCGACGTCGGTCGCGGCCGTGTCGTCAAGACGGAGTATCTGCAAATTCTTGAGTGCCATCAATTCCTTGAGCCCCGCGTCAGTTATCTTCGTATCGCTCAATCGCAGCGCTCGCAGGCTCGTCAGGCCAGCCAATTCTCTCATCGCGGCATCCGTGGCATCCAGATTGTCAAGATCCAGTGCGAATGGCGCTCCCGGGTCTGGCAGTTTCGACACAACGCCGGGCTTCCATTCACTGAAGTCAAATGCTGGCAACCTGTCAGCCGATTCAGTCGGCTCGGAATGAAATACCAACAGATGCGGTTGCATCGAGCCGAACCGGGCTCCGGCCTCTTGCCACGCCTGTACGACCTCCGCCCGCAGTGGATAGGGCGAGTGATTCACGGTTTGAGTAGTTTGCGCCGAGTCATCCTTCATAGCGGCTTGCGGAGAATCGTTTGAAATAGATGGGGTTTCGGAACAACCCATCAGAACGCCGCTGAGGAATAATATTGGTCCGACTAGTCTTCCGCTACTCCTTGTGACCACGATAAATCGTTTTTGCATGAGTCACCTTTTCAATCGCCTCTCGGTGGGTGCCAGGGGAATGTGCAACGACCGTCCGGAAATGTTCCGGTTGTGCAACGGCTTCGCCCTCCACACGGGCAGGACGGCCTGTCGCCCAACGGGTTCGCACGCCCGACGCCGACGGCCCATCCGTCAGGTCTCCTGGACATGCGTAAACAGCATTGTTACTTCCCAGACCCTCACAGGCAACGGCGTATTCGCCATGGATGGCGAATCTCTGCGGGCGTGCGTTGTTGGGCGAACGCTTCATTCACACCACGTCCGTGAATCGCCCACGCAAACAGGCAGGCCAAATAGGCACAGGAAGTGGCGTCTTCCTCCGAAGCGTCCAGCCGAGCCAGTCTGGATTTGATAATCCACCGAGGCGAGATACGGTAGATGGAACGAAGCTGGTTCGACGAAGCGGCATTTTCCAGGCCAGGTCGATTGCGTTAACTTCACGTCGGCCCAGTCGGCAGTTGCCAGCCGACATGCGTCGGCGGAGAGATGGTTCGACACATAGCCCGCCGCGAAGACAGCAATGGCCGACGCAACGAGCAACAAAGCGACGCGCCATTTGGAGAGAATCTTGACCCTCATCCTTGGTCGCACAACGGGTTCGCACGCCCGACGCCGCCCCGGACGAAGCGGAAAACGTCGAGCAGCCAAGAACCATTGTGACACATCGGCGGTTGGAAGTGAATCCGAAGGCGTATCCGGCATGGAGGCCGGATCTCTGCGGGCATGCGGTGTTGGGCGATCTACCTCTCTGCTTGCTTAGTTCGCCTTCTCGTCTCCTCCTGGAAGATGTGAATGAACAAGTCGGCGCACTCCTGGCAGATGGTGTCGTTGGGGCCAGCCGGTAGCACCGCGACCGAGGTTTTCTGACAAAACGAACAGCCGGGGCCAAGTTCTTTTGAGACGCTGGCGTCCGCAAACCTACTCACGTACAACGCGGCACAATTCCAGCACATGTACTGAGCATCGGGACCTTCAATGAGCGGGCCAACAGCCGGGTGACCTTCCCGGCAGGAACAGCAAATTGCGTCGCGGTGCCTTTCGGCAGTCATGCGTAGCCGCCTCGGTCCGCCCAACGGGTT